>JAYSQG010000292.1:0-12288 GCA_043721685.1 Saprospiraceae bacterium
CAAAAACAGCTTTTACTTTTGCTTAATATTGATCCACGTATTTATGAGGATTTGCCGCGATTCTTAAAATCCAATTTTAAAATCAACGAAACGTGAGAAACCAAGTTGAGATATAAACATCTTGTGTTATTACAGTTGTGTCTATAGGATTTTTAAGTATTGTAATGTCGTCTTGTTTGTTTAATGCAAAAAAATAAACACCCGTGTAGCGTTCTATTCTTGAAGTATCTTTAATACGAACCTTTATATAGGAATATGGAGATAAGCTAACTGGTAGGTTATTTTGTGCCCCAACACCATGATTGAAATAGGATACACTATAATCAAGATAACGATAGCGTGGATGTCGTCCTCTAACGGCATATTGTACGCCTTTCTTAGCTATAAAGTCAAAATGGAATTTTCCAGTATTATCAACTTTGACAGAATCAAGAGCTTTATAACTACCAGATACGCCAACTGACCCAGTTAATTCAACTAATTCTGCTATTGCATCAGGAATTGGTCTGTTGTCATAAACGCTGGTTATTTTACCAGTTACAAAAGATGGAAAGGTGTCACTTTCTTTCTGACATTGTGCCATCAAAAAGCTGAAACAGGCTAATAGAAAAAGATACTTTTTCATTGTTTTTAAATTTTTGTTAGAAAATGATGAATTTGATATATTGAAACACCTAAAACGGTGGATTTTTCAAGTTTATACTGAGGGGTAGCCATTTAGAAAAAAAGTAGCAGTGTACTCACCAAAGTTATAAAAATTTTCATTTTTAGTTGTTTTAAATTGTTTTTTAGTAAAGGATTTCGTAATTTAATGTATCATGGGCTGGAATTTTCAGAATATCTTTATATTGTGTATTTACACCATTTTTTGTTACACTCCAACCCGTTTCAAATTCTCGATTTCCCAATAGTTTATTAGTATATAATAAATTGATATTTTTGCCTATCTGAATACTATTTAAAGGACTAATACCATTTCCTAAAATAATTCTATCATTGTCATCAAACGGATTGACATTTTTCACATGCACCTTAATCCAAGCAAAAGGGTCAAGGACAATATCATTGTTCAAGACCTCCTGCTTTGTGACGAGGTAGTTGTTCGGGTCGTAGGTGTAGTATTTGTCGGCAGCCGCCGAGATGAAGAAGGAACTGCCTTTGTCCAAATCGCCTATGTCGAAATGGTAAAAGCCCGTGGCATCGGTGCGGGTCGTGTCCACAAGTTTCGTCCAAGTGCTGCCCAAAAACTCGCCGCCTTCTTCGTAAATGCCCACTTTGGCGTTTTTGATGGGTTTGTTTGAGCCAAACTCAAGGACTTTGCCGCTTGTTTTGATGTAAGTGGTTTTGTCATCTTTGCGGCATTGCGACAGTAGCAAGAGCAACGGGATGATGAGAATGGTGTACTTTTTCATTGTTTTTAAAAGATTTAAAAATGATAAAATGATGCGTTAGATTATATGATAAACGCCAAACAAGGCGGAGTTTTCAAGTTTATACTTTGATACCGACATAAAGAAATGCTAAAAAACGATGTTTTTCATTTTAAAAGTGTTTTAAAAAATTAGAAAATAAGTTTATTTATTGTTAAAATGGTTAATATTGCATATCGAAAAAGCCGTCTGTAATAGTTACAGTATCCTTACAGCTATCAACAATATCAATAGCTCGAAAAGAAAATGTCCCCTTGACGATTTTTTTAATTTTATCCTGCTCTGTAACTGTTACTATATGACTTGTTAATGTATCCAAATTATATCCTACACAATTACGAGAATAGTCAGCAAAAGGGTACTTATTTCTGATAACCGATATTATAGCTGTATCACTCAAAGAAAAATCTAAATTAATGGACTGGCCTTTCTTTACATTTCTCGCATGTATATAACCAATGTCAAAGAATGGCGATTTACTCATCTGCAAATCATTGCCAAGAATATCTCGTTGAAGAGGCACAGCCTCCCAAAAGACACCGTTTACTTTGCAGGTGAATTTGTTGACGTGGACAGGATTGACCATCGTTTTGCCGCAGCTTACTATGAAGAAGCTGAAAAGAGCTAATAGAAAAAGATACTTTTTCATAAGTGTGAAGTTTTTTTTATTTAGAAAAGATTTTAACATCGATAGTGTCGTGTCCGATAGTTTTTACACTATCTCGGAGTACAGTTTGAACCGTATTTTTATAAATAATTTTTCTTAATTCAAGTGTCATATTACCTGCTATAGTAGCTATCACAGTAGTATCTACATTCGTTCCAGTAAACTCATATCGCCAATATTCATCAATACCTGCAATTCGTAATAAGTCATTCTGATTAAACGGATTAACATTTTTGATACGAAATCGAATAAAAGCCTGAGGAATAACTTCGACGACAAGATTAGGGTTGCCGTGCAGTTTTGTTTGTTTGTCTTCTTTGAGTTCAAACAGATCAATGGGATAGTATTTTTTATCCCGAGGGCGAATCGCTAAATGATAAATGGTCGAAGTGTCCAAAAAAGTAAAGCTGAATCGTCCATCGGCATCACTTGTAGCCCAACCAATGACGCGTCGCCTTTCAGGACAAAACAAGCAATCGGGTGGAATACGTGCCAATAAGCCGATGTCCACATTAGGAACACCTTTTTGTGTGTTGCCCAATTCGACCAAACGACCCTTGACTATACTGTCAACAGCAGCGGGTTCTTTGTAGCACTGCGACAGTGACAACAAAAGCGGAATAAGGAGAATGGTGTACTTTTTCATTGTTTTTAAAATTTAAGCCCCTAAATCCCCAGAGGGGACTTTAAAGCGGTGTGAAGAAAAGAAGATTAAAAAGCCGAATAAATAGAAGTATAGACCCCGCAGGGTCGTCGGCGATAAGGCGGCAGATGGTAAAAAAAGAGCATAGGGCAAAAGTGTTAGAAAGCGTTAAAAAAAATGTTTTGAAGATTGGTTGAGGCAAAGTTCGAGGTAAAAAAAGAGCGATTTGTGCGGAATATCGATAATGATAAAACTTTTTTTCTCTAATATCAATAATTTTGTGTGGTTTTGGGGTGGTTCATCAACTTTATTGTTTTTTAAGCTTGGTATAACGGTTTTAAAATATAAAACACATCTCAAAAGGCGGTTTATACTGAGGGGTCTTTTAAGAAAATATTGTGGGGTCAGAGACCCGAAAAATAATCCGTGTCGCGTCTGAAGACGCTAACGAGCAACTGTGTTTTTATGAGGAGGGAAGAAGGTGAGCCAGCGGTATGAAAAGTCCTATTCGATACCCCCTCAGTATTTATGCCCTTAAAAAGTACAAAAAACCTTTACTTTGCGAACAAAAAACAAGTAACTTCGGTTTGATTTAAAACTAAGTAATAAATTATTAACTCATTCAAAAATCATTTATTTACATATTCATATATGAAAACAGACATTCTGGTGATAGGCGGCGGCATCGCAGGTTTGAGTTTTGCGATAAAAGTAGCGCAAAAAAGAAGCGATGTCAGGATTGATGTATTGACCAAAACCGTTGAAAATGAATCAAATACGCGTTATGCACAAGGCGGTGTGGCGGCAGTTTGGGATTTCGATAAAGACTCATTTGACAAACACGTAGAAGATACGCTCGATGCGGGAGACGGTCTGTGCAAACGGAACATCGTTGAAATTGTGGTCAATGAAGGTCCCCAACGGGTTCAAGAAATTATTGACTGGGGAACACGGTTCGACAAACACGGCGCAGACTACGACCTCGGTAGGGAAGGAGGGCATACCGAAAACCGCATTTTGCATTACAAAGATTTGACAGGTTGGGAAATCCAACGTGCCTTAGTTGCAGAGTCTAAAAAGTATGACAATATCCATATTCATGAACATTATTTTGCGGTGGACATCATCACGCAGCATCATTTGGGTTGGAATATCACCCGTTTGACACCTGATATTGAGTGTTATGGTTGTTATGCTTTGAATAAAAAAACAGGAGAAATTGAGACTTTTCTTGCAAAATTGACCCTAATGGCAACAGGCGGCACTGGTCAAGTCTATAAAAATACGACAAACCCCGTCATTGCCACAGGCGACGGTATCGCCATGCATTATCGGGCAAAAGGACGCATTGAAGATATGGAATTTGTCCAATTTCACCCAACTGCGCTCTACAATCCAAGCGGCGACAACCCCAATTTCCTTGTATCTGAAGCGGTGCGCGGCTTCGGTGGCATCTTAAAAACGCCTGATGGTAAGGAATTTATGGACAAATATGACCCACGTAAATCCTTAGCACCACGTGATATTGTGGCGCGTGCCATTGACTCTGAAATGAAAATTTGGGGTTCGGAATGTATGTACCTCGATTGTCGGCATCTGGATAAAGAAGCATTTTACAACCATTTCCCTACGATTTATGACAAATGTAAAAGTATCGGCATTGATGCTATGACAGATATGATTCCCGTTGTCCCCGCTTGTCACTATCAATGTGGAGGCATTATGGTGGACGAAATGGGCAATAGTAGTATCAAAAATCTGTATGCGTGTGGTGAAAGCAGCAGTACAGGGCTGCACGGAGCGAATCGTTTAGCCTCAAATTCGCTACTCGAAGCCCTTGTTTTTGGGCATCGTATAGCAGAAGATGCGTTGCAACGTATTGATAATGAACAATTTAAAGAAGGTATTCCAAATTGGGATGCAGCGGGCACGACTGACCCACAAGAGATGGTTTTGATAACCCAAAGCACAAAAGAGTTGAAGGATTTGATGAGCTATTACGTAGGTATCGTGCGTTCAAATGTACGTTTGAAACGTGCGCTTGACCGCCTTTTTATTCTATATCGAGAAACGGAGGATTTGTACGACACGACAACCATTTCTCCTCAACTTTGTGAATTACGCAATTTGGTGACAATCGCTTATTTGATAACCCGTTCAGCAGCTACACGGCGCGAAAGTCGAGGACTGCATTTTACGACAGATTATCCGAATGCGCAGCCGTTTTTACAAAGTACAATTTTGTGATGTTAATGTACCCCCTCAGTATTTCGAGGTTTTAGATAGATTTTTTTTGTCATTCTGAATGTAGTGAAAGAATTTAAATCATTCATTATCAAATGTTTATGCAGATTCTTTCACTACATTCAGAATGACAAAAAATGGCTATTGGAACGAATCAAAAAAAACAAAAAAAATGTCTGAATCTTACAGACTCAGACATTCCAACAACAAATTATAATCCCATGAACATATATCGTTTGCCCGAAGGCTTTTTATCAAATTGGCATAGGAAAAATCAGTTTCGTCGTCCCGACATTTATTAAAACACCGGGACGACAGATGACTGACAACAAATTATAATCCCATGAACATATTCTTGTAAGATGCCGACTTATCGGCTCCTTTATTTCTTCTATTTTTCTAAGTTCTTTTAGGATGAAAAATCAGATTGTCGTCTCGACTTAAAAACCGATCGAGACGACCGCCCTGACAACAAATTATAATCCCATGAACATATTCTTTACGTCACCGACTTTTTCGGTGCCTTTATTTCTTTTTTGTCAATTTGGGTTTTCATTTGAAAATCAGATTGTCGTCCCAACTTTAAAAAAAAACGTTGGGACGACCCCTGACAGCAAATTATAATCCCATGAACATATCTTGTGTAGCTTGCTCTTATAGTTGTTCTCTTTTTTGATAATACAAAGGTGCGAAAAGAATTTTGGCTATGCAAAGACATTTTAGGCGCATTGTGAAAGCTGATTTTAGTTAAAATAAAATTATTTATTGTAATATAAAAACATAAAATATTGATTATCAGTATTTTAATATTCGATAGTCGTCCGACAAGAATGTGCCATTGTGAAAACAATAATTAATAAATGTACTTTTTATGAAATGTTTTTTTTTAAAAAAAAGTGATTTTTTTTTCTTGAAAGACTTGACAAGTCATTTTTTATGCCATTGAGCAACAAAATACTCCTTTTTATTGCCCCAATTTTGGAGCGACCCCTTCTCCAAAAGGCGTCCTACTGGCAGTATTTATTCAAATTTTTACTCATTTTTGTTTTGAAACGCCTCAAAAAACCTATTTTTGAACCGAATCATTAAACCGTCTACTATTTATGGGTTTTCTTTCAACACGTTTTGCAAAATATCCAAGGATATTAAAGTTGTATCGGATTGTGAAAAGAGTTTTTCTAACGCTCTTTCTCGCACACCTTATATATACGTTGCTGTTGATTTGGATTCCTGTATTTTCAACACCCACTATTTTTGGACAATGGATTATGGGCAAGGATATTCGGCAAAAATGGGTCAGTTTAGACCAGATTTCTGTTTCCATGCAACACGCCGTCATTGCCTCTGAAGACCAAGAGTTCGAGAACCATTTTGGGATAGATATGAAAGCGATTGAAAAAGCGATTGATTTCAATAAAAATCATAAACGAAAAAAAGGCGCGAGTACCATTTCACAGCAAGTGGCTAAAAATGTTTTCCTTTGGCAAAGCCGCGACTGGGTGCGGAAAGGTTTGGAGCTGTATTCCACTTTTTTGATTGAATTGTTTTGGAGTAAAGACCGTATTTTGGAAGTCTATCTCAACGTCGCTGAAATGGGTGATGGCGTTTTTGGCGCAGAAGCTGCCGCCCTTTATTTTTTTAAAAAACCTGCGGCGAAACTCACCTCCTCCGAAGCCGCTCTTATTGCCGCCTGTCTGCCAAGCCCTTTGCGTTTTCGCGTCAATGCGCCTTCTGATTATGTCCGACAAAGACAAAATTGGATTTTATGGCAAATGAGTCAGATTGAATGGGAAAAATAAACTATTATTATTTATGAAAAATATCATTGAAAAGAAATTAGAATCATTGAATTTGTCTTTACCAACATTGCCAGGCTCAAAAGGTATTTATAAAAGTTGTTTAACCATTGATAAACTTGTTTACGTTTCGGGACATGTATCTATCAACACCGACGGAAGTTATATCATAGGCAAATTGGGCGACAATGTGGACGAAGCACAGGGCAAAATTGCGGCACGTCAATGCGGTTTGGCGATGTTGGTATCGTTGAAAAATCATCTCGGTGATTTGGATAAAATCAAACGCGTGGTCAAAATACTCGGTATGGTCAATGCCACGCCTGATTACGAAAAACAACCGATTGTCATCAACGGTTGCAGCGAATTGTTTGCTGAATTGTGGGGACAAGACAACGGTTTAGGTGTCAGAAGTGCCGTTGGTATGGGGTCATTGCCGAATAATGTCGCCGTAGAAATTGAAGGCATTTTTGAAATTTTTTAAACAAAATCACTATGAATTTGACTGATTTTGACTACAAAATCCAAAATATTGACCAATTAGACACGCCGGTCTTGGTCGTATATCCCGAAAGAGTTAAGTTTAATATTGACGCTGCAATCGCTATGGTGGGTGATGTGCGGCGTTTGCGTCCGCATATCAAAACCCACAAATCGGCGGTGGTTGCCAAAATGATGATGGACGCAGGTATTACACAATTCAAATGTGCGACGATTGCAGAAGCGGAAATGTTGGGCTTGGCTGGTGCAAATGATGTGCTGCTTGCTTATCAACCTGTTGGACCAAAACTGCAACGGTTCATTCAAGTCATCAAAAAGTTCCTAAATACGAAATATGCTTGTTTAGTGGACAATATCGCTGCCGCACAAGCACAATCCGATGTTTTTGAAACTCAAAACCTAAATGTACCCGTTTTTATTGATCTCAATATTGGTCAAAATCGAACAGGTATTGCGCCCGATGAAACGGCTGTGGCTTTATTTTCAGCTTGCGAAAAGATGAAAGGCATCCATATTGTCGGTTTGCATGGATATGATGGACACCTCCGAAGCCCCGATTTAGCTATCAGAAAAGCAGAATGTGATGCCGCTTTTGACAAATTGAAGGCTTTGGAAGGGGAAATACTGAGGGGGGGGAATGGGGCAGAACTTATCATTGTTTCAGGTGGTTCGCCATCTTTTTCGATTCATGCCAAACGTGAAACGGTGCAATGCAGCCCTGGTACTTTCATATACTGGGACAAAGGTTACAGCGACCTTTGCCCCGAACAACCTTTTAAACCTGCTGCTTTGTTGGTTACAAGGGTTATTTCACTGCCAGATACTACTAAATTATGCCTCGATTTAGGTCATAAATCAGTTGCTGCTGAAAATGACATCAGCAAACGGGTCTATTTTTTAAACGCGTCCGAATTGATACCCCTCAGTCAAAGCGAGGAACATTTAGTTGTTGAAGCAGGAGAAGGTCATACTTATAAGGTGGGCGATGTGCTGTATGGATTGCCATTTCATATATGTCCAACAGTCGCTTTGTTTGAGCGCGTTGTCACTATCGAAAACGGAAAAACAAGCGGCGAATGGCTAACGATAGCGAGAGACAGACGCATCACTTGTTGAGTCAAAGAAGGAATTTAACACACATTTACGAAATTTTTAAAATTTCGTAAATGTTGATTATCAAGTATTTAGGTTGCCTATTTTCACCTTTCACCTTTCACCTTTCACCATTACAACAATGTTCATATTTGATGCACACCTCGACCTCAGCATGAATGCGATGGAATGGAATCGAGACCTACGGCAACCGATTTCAGCCATAAACACCGGAGAAAAAGGTTTGACCGACAAGCCCGACCGAGCGAAGGCAGTCGTCTCTTTCCCAGAATTGCGCAAAGGCAATATTGGCTTAGTCGTTGCCACTCAAATTGCTCGTTATGTGGCTGCTGACAATCCGCTTTCTGGTTGGCATTCGCCACATCAGGCTTGGGCGCAAACGCAAGGGCAACTCGCTTGGTATAAAGCCATGGAAGAGGCGGGTGAAATGACGCCAATCACGGATTTGGCATCTTTGGAAAATCACTTAACGTTTTGGCAAAACGACGATGCAAAAGACTCAAAACCAATTGGTTACATCTTGAGTTTAGAAGGCGCGGACTCTTTGATAACGGTTGATTATGTCGAAAAAGCCTACGAATATGGGCTTCGTGCCATAGGTCCGGCGCATTATGGACCCGGACGTTATGCCAACGGCACAGATGCTACAGGCAAAATGAATCAAAATGGTTTGGATTTATTGAAAAAAATGGCTTCTCTCAATATGATTTTGGACGCAACACATCTGTGCGATGATGCTTTTTGGCAAGCTTTGGACAATTTTGATGGGGCAGTGTGGGCGAGTCACAACCTTTGTCGTTCAATTGTTAACCACAATCGGCAGTATTCAGATGAACAAATCAAGGTATTAATTGAACGTGGTGCAGTCATTGGAGCTGCTTTTGATGCGTGGATGATTGTCCCAAATTGGATTAAAAAAGTGTCAATACCTCAAGAAATGGGCTGCAATATTGAAAAAGTGATTGACCATATTGACCATATTTGCCAGATTGCGGGCAATGCTAAACACGTCGGTATCGGCTCTGATTTGGATGGAGGTTATGGCAAAGAACAATGTCCTTACGACATAGAAACCATAGCTGATTTGCAAAAAATCCCAAATTTGTTAAAAAATCGCGGTTATACTGAGGGGGACATAACGCAAATGATGAGCGGGAATTTTTTGCGTTTTTTGAGAAATCACTGGTCTGCTGATCAATAGTCATTTGAATATGACTGGTGATATAATGTTAAATGGTTATTGACAATGATCAAAAATCTTAGTATTCTTTCACAAGTAATTCTGTTGGTATGTTCAATGCTTGATGCACTTTTCGAACCATTGTTAAGGTTAATTTTCGTTTTTTATTTAAAATTTCACTGACACGGCTTTTCAAACCTATGATTTCAGCAAGGTCTTTTGGCTTATAACCTAATTGTTCCATTCGGTATTTTATGGCTTCAATTGGATCTGGTAGGTCTATCGGAAAATGTTCTTTTTCGTAATTATCAATGACTAATGATAATAAATCCAGTTCATCGCCCTCGGGGGTGTCTTGTTTTGAATCAAAAATGACTTCAAGCCTTTGCAAAGCTGCTTCATATTCAGCTTCTGTTTTGATGATTTTTGTGGTGAATAGCATTATTTATAAATTTAAGATTTTTAAATATTGTTGGCATCAATTCTATCATATTCTGCATGTGTACCGATAAATCGTATCCATAGAACGCCATAATCGTAATTGACTTTTACGATTAATCTATAATGGTTACCTTTTATATTAAAAACAACTCGATTCTCTTTCAAAAAAGAGGCACTTGAATGGTCTGTTTTTATGTCTTTTGGCGTTTGCCAGTTAGCGCGTTCTGTTTCGTGATACCACGTTTTTAATTGTTCGGCACAATCAGTATGTATTTCCCAAAAATCACGCAGCGTCTTTTTAGCGATAATTCTCATTGTGTGTTTGTTTAAAACATACAAAACTACATAAAAGTTCTCAAATTGGGAACTTAGACTCTCTGTAATTTGTATTTTGGTTAGAAATTTTTAGCTCTTACCATTTTAATACATCATTCCCTCGTCAGCAAAGCTATAAAATCCTGTATGAGCCACAATCACATGGTCTGCAACTGAAATATCAAGCGATTCTCCTGCTTTTTTCAACTTTCGAGTCAATTCTATATCCCGTTGACTAGGTTTCAAATTACCCGATGGATGATTGTGTATGAGAATAATGGAACTTGCCAACGCTTCAATGGCAGGTCGAAACACCATTTTGGCATCCACAACTACACCGGAAACACCGCCAATACTCACGCGGTGACGACTGATGATATGGTTCGCACGATTGAGCATCAAAATCCAAAACTCCTCGTTGGGTAAGTCAATCAATTGTGGTAAAATAGCATCATAAACATCGCGAGAGCTGGTAATGGTATCGCGTTGCATCATGTCGCTGAATTGCCGCCGCCGACCAATTTCTAAAGCCGCTGCAATAGTAATCGCTTTGGCTTCGCCAATACCTTTAAATTTCATCAAGTCTTTCAGTGACCGACGACCTAATTCGGACAAATTGCCATCAACGGACTTGAGAATTTGTTCCGCCAGCCCAATCGCATCCATGCCAACGGTGCCTGAACCAATGAGAATAGCAATGAGTTCCGCATCTGTTAATGCCGATTTGCCTTTGAGTTGCATTTTTTCGCGCGGGCGGTCTTCTTCTGCCCAAGAAGTGATGGGGATACTGAGGGGGTAGGCGTCTCTCATTTGTACGTTTTGAGTTTGTTAAAGGAAGATGGTTTTGGGCATAAAAATACAAGATTTTTTCTTTTTAGTTGAAAACGGGTTAGTTTTTCTTGAAAGTGGTTAAAAAACATGAAAGTACTGAGGGGGTCATTGCGGATATTTATTCATCAATTCAGCGCGTGTATGGACGTGTAGTTTGTGATAAATACTCCGCACTTGTGAGCGCACGGTGTGTTCGGATACAAAGCGGTCTGTCGCAATTTCTTTATAAGACAAACCCTTGTAAAGACCTTTCAGAACGATGTGTTCTTGTTCCGTTAATTTCTCTAATTCTGGATATTTTTTTTCGGATTCCCGCATATAGTTTATTGCCAGACGAGCATATTGACGGGACATCGGTGATCCACCTGCTTGTATATCTCTGATGCCTTCTGCCAATTGTTCAATCATGCCACCTTTGAGCAAATAACCATTGGCACCTGCCCCTAATGCTTTGAAAACCTCATTGTTATCGGTGTGGTCGGTGAACATGATGAATTCAAGGTTGGGGTATTTATGCGCGTTTTCAAACACACAGTCAATACCGTTTTGTTTGGGTAAGCCAATGTCCATTAATACAACATCGGCTTGTAAATTGGGTAAAGCGGCAGAAAAGGCTTCGGCACTGTCAAAACTGCCGATACATTCTATGTCCGAAAATTGATTGAGCAAACTTGCTGTCAGTTTACGGACATCGGGATTGTCTTCTACTATCGCTATTTTTATCATTTTTTAGAAATATTTGTTCGGCAAATATCTGTATTAAAACAATAGGGAACAATCACACAAACGTATGAAAGTGAACGAGGTTGTTAGGTATTTTTTTCACCATTTACATGCCCAACAATGTTTATGGTTGTTCCTTGCCCAATGATACTGCAAATCGAACACCTACCGCCAATCATTTCTGCTCGGTGTTTGATGCCGTTTATGCCTTTAGTGTGGTTGTGTGAATGACCATTTTGATGGATATCAAAACCCACACCTTCGTCTTTGATTTCTAAAAGATAATAGTCTGTTGTCGTCAGTTTGAATGTCAAATGAATGTTTTTCGAATGGGCATATTTAGCTGCATTGTTTTGCGCTTCTGTAAAAATGGGCAGCAAGTGGCGTTTCAGATTGGTTGAAAC
>JAYSQG010000293.1:0-11073 GCA_043721685.1 Saprospiraceae bacterium
CCAAATGGCGAGCAATTTTTACCTAAGTCTGATATCCTTGTCATTCAATATGAGAATGAAACCATTGAACTACCCTACGACAAAATAAGTCACATTGCGAATGTTCATTTTCACCGAATTGACGAAGAACAATATGTCGTAGATAGTTTGACAACGGAGGAATTTATTAAATGCTTTCAGTCTGCAAAGTCTCTTTTATCAACACTATCCCCCTCAGTATTTACGGCCGATTAGTCTTAAATAGGAAAATAAAAACGATATGCAATACGTTGATAATCAATTATTTTCAAAATAATATTTTTCTAAACTCAATAATAATTCAACATGGCAGAAAATCAAAAGCACCAAGTACACAACTTAATTATCTTGGACAAAAGCGGGTCTATTGCAGTTAGATTGGTTTTATGAGAAAACATTGACCCCTCATTATTTTGTGGTATGAAAGCAGTTTGAAATAGTCAATTTGTATGAGAAAACGGTTTGGCAGAGTGTTTAAAATAATACTATTGTGCGATTGTACGGCAGTAAAAGTTTCGTTAATTTTGTTCTATCAAAAAACAATAGTATAGCCTTAATGCTTAAAAATCATGAAAACCCATGTTTGAGTTATCCATACGAGTCATCTATTTTTGAAACCTTACTATGAGCGACGGGTTCATCAACACTCATAGTAAGGCTTCTGATGAACACCATATTTACTCAAATCACCACATCTCAATGTCTTTTGTTGCACTAACTCTTGTAGGTTTTGAACCTGTCAAGGGCTATAACTCATATTAAATCAATTTTTTGTGATAAGATAGACCCCTCAGTAGTTGCCTCTTTTTACCCCATAAAACTCGTGTATCTTATTTATTAAACTTTTTAAAAAACGTTCATTATGAAGACAAAACAAATACTTCTTTTATCGGCTGCCTTGTTGCTGTCGTTTTCCGCTTCTGCCCAATGGGTAAAACAAAACACCCCTGCCATGAAGGGTCTCTACGAAATGTACGCCATTGGTAAAAATATCATGTGGACGGACAATGTCAATCTTGGTAATTTGGATACCATGCACATACCCCAATTTATCAGAACGGGCGATGGTGGTAAAACCTTTAAAATAGGTCAACTTTTCAATGCGGATTTTTCATCTCTTTTTCCTTACGATGCCAAAACATCTCATTTGTTGGGCGGTAATCTATCAGGGGACATTTATTTTATGCGCCGAACAGTGGATAGTGGGGCAACTTGGCAGGATATGCCTTACCGCCCCAGTACATTCCCCGATTTTATTCACTTTTACGATGCGAATAATGGTATTTTCTTTGGCGACCCTGATAGTTTGGGCTACTATGTGGCTTATACAAGTGATGGCGGTAACACCTTCGGGTGCCACAAACCAATCTGCCGCGTCTCATTGAAACGGAATATGCCAATAATAAAGCTAACCAAATAATTGGTAATACTATTTTTATCACAAAAATAGATTATTCAAATGGCAATAGGGGTATTTTGCGCTCAACTGATAGAGGTCGAAATTGGACATCAGGCGCGTGGATTGAAGCAGATTTCTTTGAACTTCGATATGCTTTTACAGATGCCAATAATGGTATGGCACTGAGGGGTATCGGTGCGAGTTCCCGGAATCCGATATATACTACCGATGGCGGTGCAACATGGCAAGAAAGCGGCAATTTGCCAGGTCCGACGGGTTTTCCAATTGCCAATATACCTAATACGCAAAGTCTCATGGCTTTTTTCCAAGATACGGTACGTCGCGTCTTGTTTACAGCTTTGACCAATGATTTAGGTAAAACATGGAATACTCGTAAAGATGTTGGACCCTATGAACTAGACTCACGTTATCTTCAATTATTTGGGGTTAACCCTTATATCAACGGTCAGTTAGAAATTGTGGACAACAATACTGCTTGGGCACAGTTTACGAATACAGCTATCCATCGCTACGACAATGCCACAACGATTGTTCCCGAAAAGCCCGATTTAGACCTCGAACTCAAAGCCGACAATAACGGTTTACCGCTTTGGGGTTCGGTCAAATACACTTTGACAGTTACAAATCGGGGTATTTCACCCGCCACAGGAGTCCGCATTAATTGGCTACCACCTTACAAACGCACCAATAACGGTGCGGGGGCTTATGCCTATCAAGCATCCTATGCCGACAATGGCAGATACGATGGTTGGAATGGCGTTTGGACACTTGACCGCATCGAAGCAGGTGGCACAGCAACAGCGACTTTTCATCTATTTGTTGTGAACAATACCCAAAATGTGACCCAACCGGCACAAGTCGTTGCTTGTAATGAAAGCGATATAGATTCATCACCTAACAATATGGGTACCACTACAAGAGAGGACGATGAAGTAGGTTTTGTCGCACGCACCATCAACAGCACAGCCGAAATGCCGAATGCTGCTTACAGAGGACAAGCCGATGATTTTACAGTGAGTCCAAACCCTGCGAAAGACAAAATCAATGTGTCTATCAATGCAGAAATAGATGCACAATGGACAATCCGCGTGTTAAACAGCATCGGTCAAACTGTTTTTGCTCGACATGGACAAAACAATCGCAGCGTAGAAATTGATTCGAGAAATTTTGAAAATGGCTTGTATTTCGTTGAATATCAAGCAGAAGGAGAAAGAAAGGTGGAAAAAATCATGGTGCAGCATTAAAGCCGACTGCAATACTGAGGGGGCTACTTATACAATTTTGCAAGTAGCTCCTCTATTTTGTATTAAAATAAAGGATTAAAATTCTGTGCGTTTGTGAACCTAATTTTTTACATTCTTCAAAAAATAATGCTATTTTTGTAAAGATTATCACTTTTAAAAAGAAAAAAATGAGCGCACAAGTCCTAACAGAAGCTGTACCTAAACGAGGTACATTGGCATATCTCGACGTATTCCCAGACGAGGTATTGACCATGAGTTTTGAAGAATATTGGGAAAATGAACTTAAAAACGAATATAAAAGCGAATTTTATAAAAACAAAGTAACTGCTATTATGCCTTATACCTCTCAACCTCATAATGACATTGTGACTAATATAATTTTGGTTTTAAAACCATGGACTCGGCAACAGAGTTGGACAATGGCACATGAAAATCGCCCTGTATGGATTACAGCGTGTCAATTGAATACTTATCCTGATGTTTTTGTTGCTGAGAAATCGGAGATGATTATCATTCGAGGGCAACAAACGGCTGAACTCACTCCTTCAGTTATTATTGAAGTTCTCTCACCTTCTACTGAGGGGTATGATAAAGGCAAGAAATTGCGTTGTTATCGCCAAATTCCAAGCCTAAAGCAAATCATTCTTATCTCTCAAGATGAACCAACTATTGATGTGTATCAAAGAAATGACAAAGACGAATGGGTTAATTTTGACGTAACAGGTATTGAAAAAGCTATAATTATTGCTGAGAAAAGCATCCCACTCTCTGATATTTATCTTGATATTGATTTTTAAACTATTATTGAAAATAAAAAAGTGTTTTAGCCTTAAAACCGACTTTATACTGAGGGGGGGACTTGCACAACTACGCAAGTACCCCCCTCAGTATTTTTTCTTAAAAATCTATTTCTTCATATTGGCTTCATAAGTGATAACCCAATCCTCAACAGATATTTTACGTACCAATTCGCCAATAAGCGTATATGGAATATGCTCAGGTTTTTTAAAACGCATACAAGACTTTCCCTTATCCAATTTAACTTTGGATTGTGCCGTGTATTCTTTTACAAACCAATCCAAGAGCTTTTTATCACTATAAATGCCCATGTGATACAACGCCACAAAGTTTTTTTGCGAAGCAATATTCATAAATCCAAGCGGCAGTTTTGGGTCGCAATGATAGCCATCAGGGTAAAGAGAATGTGGCACAACCCAACCAATCATACCATAAGACATCATTTCTTCAAAGCCTTCGGGAATGTTATCATTGATGACGTCCCGCAATGTTACCATCGGAACGATTCTATCTTCGGGCAGTTCGTTGAGATATTGCTCAACCGTAGTCGCTTTTGATTGCATGATATTTAATGATGAATGATGAGTTATAAATGATAAATATGACCCCTCAGTAAATTCATCATTTATCATTCATAACGCATCATTAATTTAAACCGTTTCTTCGGTTTTTACCAATAATTGGAAGCCATTGCCATGGATATTGACAATTTCGATGAGTGGGTCGCCACTGAGGTATTTACGCAATTTAGTGACAAATACGTCCATAGAACGCGCCGTAAAGTAATTGTCTTCTTGCCAAATTTTCGTCAAAGCTTCTGAACGTGGCAAAACGTCATTAATACGCTGACAAAACATTTTGAGCAATTGCGCTTCTTTTGGTGATAATTTGATTTCTTCTTTTGTGCCATCTAAAAGCAAAATACGCAAGGGATAATTGAAATTATACTTACCAATGCGGTAGTCGCGCACTTCATCACGCGGGTCTGCTTTGGGTGCAGAACGTTTCAAAACCGCTTGGATGCGGTATAACAATTCCTCGGAATTAAAGGGTTTAGAGATGTAATCGTCCGCTCCGATTTTAAAGCCTTGCAAAATATCCTCCTTCATTGTTTTGGCAGTGAGGAAAATAATCGGCACAACTTTGTCTTTTTCACGAATGTCTTTGGCGAGTGAAAAGCCATCTTTTTTAGGCATCATCACATCGAGAATGCACAGCGAAAAGCCCGAACCACGACGAAATGCTTCCCAACCTGCGGCACCGTCAGTCGCAAGGGTCACATCATAGTCATTCATTTCGAGATAAGAGCGCAGAACGTCGCCAAAATTAGGATCATCTTCTACGAGTAGAATTTTTGTAGCAATAGAAGCCATGAGCAATATCTTTTTAGTGATTGGAAAATTATACGCTTGTTGCTTTGGTTAAAACGTCGAAATGTTAAAATTCGTTTGTCATACACCAAAATAATTAGTATTAAATTTTTTGTATCAAAAAAATACCTCTTGAGCCAACCTAAAAGTCTGTGAATGTGCTTCCACAATCGTTGCCACACGAGCCGAATAACCGCCGCCCATGCTCACAACTATCGGTACATTGTTCTTTTTACATATTTCAAAAACCAACTTATCTCGTTGTCCACAGCCGTGCATCGTTAAACTCAATTTACCCAATTTATCGGTTGCCAAAACATCAACACCCGCATTAAAAAATGCAAAATCGGGTTGCACTTCATCCATCAAAAGGCTTAGGTTTTCTCTTAAAACTTTGAGATAAAAACCATCTTCCACACCATCTGCCAAGCCAATATCAAGGTCGCTTTGCTCTTTGTGAAGCGGATAATTGTTGGCACCGTGCATTGAAAAGGTAAAAACACCCTCGAATTCTTTGGATAGTACCCCCTCAGTATTTTTTCCTATTTTGCTGTTTTTCGACCATTGATTTTTAGATTTTCTAAAAATTTCAGCCGTCCCATTGCCTTGATGCACGTCGAGGTCAATAATCAAAATACGTTTTGCTAAACCTTTGTTTATCAAAAAGTTAGCCGCCATAGCTTGGTCGTTGAGTAAACAAAAACCTTCGCCTCTGTCCGTAAAAGCATGGTGTGTACCACCTGCGACATTCATCGCAACACCATATTCCTTAGCAAAATGACAGGCTTCAATTGTACCGCCTGCAATCGTTAAACAACGGTCAAAAAGATGTTGGGTCAATGGAAAACCGATGCGCCGCATCTCTTTTGGCGACAGTTCCGAGTGTTTCATTTTGTTGAAATACTGAGGGGTATGCGTGGCAATAATAACGTCTTCTGAAAGTGGTTTGGGTGCAAAAAAATTATCATTTGTCACACTGCCTTCATACAAAAGCTGTTCAGGAATCAACTCATATTTGAGCATCGGAAAGCGATGCCCTTCTGGCAATTCAAGTTTGTATATAGGTGAGTAAGCTATTTTTAACATGAGAAGGAATGCTTTTGTAACATATAAATAATAACGCACCTTTTTTGTCATTCTGAACGCAGTGAAAGAATCTGTATAAAACAATGTAAATCAATGGTTTATACAGATTCTTTCACTGCGTTCAGAATGACAAAATGTCATGGTTACTTATGAATTAAAACGCAACGGACTCAATAAATCAACCGATATACTGCGGGGCTGTTTTCCAACAATTTCAGACACCAATAGCCCTGTTGCAGCGCCTAAACTCAATCCCATCATACCATGCCCTGTTGCTATAGTTACATTTTTAAGATGTTCTAAACGACCAATATACGGCAATCCATCTGGCGAACAAGGACGTAAACCACTCCAAACGGCTTGTTGTTGCGGCATTTGCACATTTAATTCGGGATAAAAACTGTTCACACCTTGCACAATACCTTTTACTCGATTCATATTGACGGACAAATCAATGCCTGCAATTTCCATCGTTCCCGCACAACGCAAATCATTGCCCATTGGCGTAGCGGTTGCTCGTGCTTCAAGCATGATAGTTGGGATATTGATTTTATTGCCCAAACCTTCAAAACCCATGCTATAACCCTTTCCGCCTTGTAATGGCAACGAAATGCCTAATTTTTCAGTCAAAATACCTGACCAAGCACCAACGGCAATGACAATTTCATCAAATTCTAATTTATCGTTTTGAGTAATAACACCTGTTACACGTTGGTTTTTTAACTCAAAATTCAAAACTTCTGTATTACTCAAAAAAGTGACCCCCTCAGTATAAAGGTGCGTTTTCAAACCTTCAATCAATAAATGCGGGCTTAAATGCGCATCGTCAGGATAAAAAACGCCACCAATGGCATTGATTTTTGTATTTGGTTCAAGGTTTTGCACTTCTTTTTGAGACAAAACATGGGCTTCTATGCCCGCTTTATTCGCAGTTGCTGCGCCTTCGGCTTCTTCATGCGCCATGTTTTGGGTTTGATACAACATCATCAAACCGCGTTCATGCCAATCAAAATCGAAGTAATTTTGCTTCTGAAAGTCTTGATAAAGGTGTTTACTCAACAAACTAATATCCCTCAGTATCGGAATAGATTTTTCAACATGGGATGCCGTTGCATTTTTATAAAACAACCAACCCCATTTTACTAAACTACCACTCAAACGTGGACGAATGTAGAACGGACTTGTCGAACTCAACATCCATTTTAAGCCTTTCGCAATCATGCCCGGTGCTGCCAACGGAATGATATGACTCGGCACAATCATACCTGCATTGCCAAACGAACAGCCATCGGACATATCGCTTTGGTCAATAATCGTCACTTGATGCCCTTGTTTTTGTAGGTAATAGGCTGAAAATAAGCCGTTTATGCCACCACCAATGATGCCAATTTTCATAAATTTGATGAATTAAAGTGCTGAAAATATTGTAGGACAAATTTTAAATGGGCAATGCCGCAAACGGCAAACCTTTTTGTTGACTTTCCAAAAACTGCTGTGCCGTCTCCTCAATCGTTGTCGAAATATCTGAATATTTAAAATCAGGAAATGCCGTCAACGATTTTTTATTGTCGAAATAAAAAGTGGTTGCCGAAGCCCGTGCCGTCTCTTTTGTAATCAAAGGACGCTTACCGGTAAATTTACTTTTAAGCCATTCGACCCGCCAAGCTAATTGCCGTAAGAAAGGAGTAACAGCTATATTGGCTGGTTTTTTATTTAAAACCAAGGCGATTTTTTCAAACATGGTTTTATAAGCCATGTTCTCACCATTGAGTATAAATCGTTGATTTTCAATAGGTGAATTCATTAATTCGACCATAAAAGTCACCACATCACGTACATCTACATAGCCCGTTGACCCCTCAGTATAAAACCGCAAACCACGTCCAACTTGGTCAAAAAGCCGACCCGTTCCTTGCTCCCAAAACTGTGAACCAAGGATAACGGTCGGATTAACCATCGCTGCGGTTAGCCCTTCTGCCACGCCACGCCAAACCTCTTGTTCTGCTTGAAATTTTGAAATAGCATAATGTGAATTTAGCGGTGAACGTTGCCATTTGTTCGTTTCACGCACCCATTCCTGATGTTCCACACGCCCGATTGCGGCAATACTGCTTGTATAAATGAGTTTTTCGATACCCACTTCAAGGGCAGCATTAACCACATTTTCCGTACCAACGACATTAATTTGATACATTTCTTCACGGTCACGCGGGTCAAACGACACCACCGCTGCACAATGATAAATCTGCTCGATTTGATGACCCCTCAGTATATTTTCTAAAAAAGGCACGTCCAAGATGTCGCCTTCTGCCCAAGTCACTTTGTCTTGCACTTCTGCCACCAAGTCCATGCGGCTTGTCGGTCTTTTCAAACAAACGATGTTTTTATAGCCTTCTTTGACCAAAAGTCGGGTCAAATAAGAGCCGACGAAGCCTGTTGCGCCTGTTATGAGTATGCGTTTTTCCATTTATCGTTTATTCTTCATTTTCAGGTAAGTTCAAAATATACTCTAATTGTGTTCTCAATTCCTCTTCATTAGGCAGATAAAGTTGGTATTTTGAGACAAAAAGCTGGCTATTCATGCGATGCGTGGCATAACGAACGACCATTTCATCTTTCTCCCTCGCTAACACAATGCCTATGGGTGGATTATCACCTGCCGTATTTTCTTCTTCTTCAAAGTAACCGAGATACATATTCATTTGTCCTATGTCTTCATATCCTGCTTCTTCTTTTTTCAGGTCAATCAACACAAAACATTTCAAAATATGATGATAAAAGACCAAATCTACACGATGATGGCGATTTCCAAGTGTAACACGATATTGACGACCTATGAAAGCAAACCCTTTTCCAAGTTCTAAAAGGAATTTTTGTAGATGTGTAATAAGGCGTTCTTCCAATTCTGATTCACTTAGATGATAAGGTTCTGGCACTTTCAAAAACTCTAAAATGTAGGGTTCACGTAAAATATCCTCTGGGTTTTCGATAATACGCCCTTTTTCAGCCAACTTTAAAACTCCTTCTTTATCTTTACTGGCTGCCAATCGAAGAAATAAGGCAGCTTTCTTTTGCCGTTTCAGTTCACGGATATTCCAACGTTCTAATATGGCTTGTTTTTCATAGAAACTACGTTCTAAATCCATATCTATTTTCAATAATTCATAGTAGTGCCCCCATGTTAATTGGTGGGACAAAAGTGATATATTATTGAATTTTAAATAGAGTAAACGAATATAAATCAGGTTACTACGTCCAAATCCTTTCCCCAATTGGTGGGACAAATCTCTGGATATCTGCTCAATAAGTTTGATACCATGAGGTGCTTTTTCCTGCCCCTGTTGTTCAAATTCGACAATATGTTGACCTATATGCCAATAAGTAATGAGCATTTCACGCCGTGCCAATTTAATGGCTTTATGTTGTCCTCCTACATAAGTAGCCGAAATGTTATTGAGTAGGTTTTGGTAATTCGTATTGTCCTGATTTATAAACGTATTTTTCATAAGTCGTTTTCTTTTAATTGTTTACATTCAGTGTGTTTGGGGCGGCAAAATAGAAATTCTCCCTCAAATATTTCGAGGTTACTTCCCTCTTCGATTCTCCAAAATTTTCAAAAAAGACCGAGACTGAATTTCCTCAATTGTCAAACCTGTCACCGTTGCTTCGGCTTCCGAAATTGCACCACAGTTCAAGGCGCGTAAAAAATAGTTCAACAAGCCTTGTCCTGTTGCTGCATCGTCGAAAATATCACCTGAAAGGGTTGCTCGCGCTGCTTTTTCGACAAAATGTTGCAACCGCAAAGCCGCTTGTTCATAGCTGTCGAGGAAAAAAGCATAAACCGCTGCATAACGCATCGGCAACTGCGCGGGGTGCAAATCCCAACCTTGATATAAACCATTGATAAGCGAATGAGTTGTGTGGTCGTAGCCAATTTTCCAAGCATTATGCACCGTTTCCCTGTTTTCACGCAGTTGTGCAGCCGTCAAATCGGCACCTTTGTGCGGTGCAACAGGCATCACATTTGTCGCACCGTCGGAGAGCATAATGCCCGTCGAACCGAGGGCAACTTTCGTCATGTGATGAGCGAAATCGCAAACAGCGTGACCCATCGTCTGATATTTTGCCGTAATACCTGCGCTGGCTGTGTAGTCATAAGTCCCAAAATGTGCCGCAATGCAACGTCCGTCACTCGCCCGAATGAACGACATCAAGGGGTTGCGCCCTTCGGCATCCATAATCGTTTGGGTTTGCTCGACCATCGTTTCCATTTTCAAGGTTTTATGCGGCAAATTGAATGCTTTTTCAATCAATTCAAACAACTTCACCAAAGCCTTAATTTGTTCTACAAGAACGACTTTTGGTAACATAACAATAAAATTATTGGCCAAAACACCTTTTGTTTCGGTCAATAATGTCGTCAAAAAAATATCGAGTGTGCGAATGCCTCTTGCTTTTGTGTCCTCATTAAACGGTTTTATGCGAATGCCGATGAATGGCGGCAACGAGTTTTGCGCCATGCCTTTTGCCACTTCTAGAGCCGCTTGCACAGCTGTTTCGTCTTCCTCCTTGTCGGAACGGTTGCCAAAACCGTCTTCAAAATCAATTCTGAAATCTTCTAATGCTTCGGTTTTCAGTTTTTCAACGACTCGATTATAGACCGTATAAGCCAACCAAGCGGGGTGTTGTCGCCTTGTTTCGTTGCTCATTTCAGCCAATTTTTGACCTAAAAGAGCGATTTTGATTGTATCTGTCGGCAAATTTTCTGCGCCTTCTAAGCCAATGACACGTGCTAAAATAGCAAAATTGGGCGCGTAAGTCCTCAAACTTTTTAAAGCAGCGGCGGAAAAACGGGCTGCGGTGTCGTGTGCAAATAAATTTGCGCCACCATAAACGGTATGCACAGGCTGCCGGTCTGCCGAGTCACCTCTATATATGTGTTGGTAAGCGATGTTTGCCGTTTTCAAATCGCTTAAAATGGGTGCGGTATCAGCGGTGGTAAATGTTAGTTTCATTTTTTGATTGGATTGATTTTATTAGGTGGATTTTTTCCGAACACAGATTCGACAGATTTGCGCAGATTTACACTGATTTTTTCTTGAATCCCATAAGGAATTAAAAAAAATCAGTGTAAATC
>JAYSQG010000294.1:0-4888 GCA_043721685.1 Saprospiraceae bacterium
GCTATTTTCAGTTGTAACAATCAGATTTTCAGTTGTTGAAGGCACTGTGCCGAGTTGACTGCGCAGCGACAACGGATATGTTTTTGTAGCGGATTGATAAAACTGATTGGGCGGCACGTTCTCACCGTCGAGAATCGTAATGGTCGAAACGGCTGAAACACCGGTCGAAGTTGTGATTTTTACATTCGTATTGGTCGGATTGCGTTGGTCAACAAAATGATTATACAGTCGTGCTTTAAATTTATCATTAACCTCCGTAGCCACATTAGGGAAAGCATGTTTCCACGGCATGGAACTATAACGTGTCAGAAGCGGGCTGGGCGCATCCACAAAAGCCAAATCATCAAGCGTTTTGTCATTTAAACGACGATTTGTCCCAATTTTGACATAATCGAGGTGCCACAATTCATTGGCTCCGTCAATTTGGCCATAGTTGAAAAAGCGGAATTGAAATTTACCATAAAAATACTTAGCATCTTTAATGGGCACAAAATACATGGTAAAAGGTGGAAAACTATCGTCAGCGATATAGCTTTTTAAACCTTTGAAAACACGGACGATTTGCCAATTGCCTGCATTGTCTCGAAACTCCAAGACCATCGAATCTTTTTCCAAAGGTTCATAACACAAGCCTTTGGGTTGCAAAAAGAAGGTCATATAAATGGAATCCGAAGCTGCCAAAGGGCGTTTGCTGCCATCTGGATTCGTAAAAGTTCGCAGATTGATATAGTTCGAGGTCAAATAATCGCCTTTACCATATTCACCTGCTTGCCCATAAGGTTTGCCGTTGTAGTTGATACCGTCAAAAGTCGCTACACCTACTGAGGGGGGGCTAAAAGCCATCATTGTATTGATAAAAACTTTGTTATCAAGCCATAAATTAGGGTCTGGATAAGGACCTGGATAGCTGAAATCGTCAATAAAGGGCAGGTCAATAGAGTCAGGAATGAGACTTTCTGCTTGTGGCAGTTCAGCATATTTCTCTAAAACTGGATAAGTACTGAGGGGGAGTAACCGAACACCTTCCGTTTGAGCTTGCACACAATAAGTGCTGAAAATAAGTAAAAAAGCAATGTAAATACGTCTCATGTTGAGATTGTGAGATTATGAGATTTGTGATTGCGCAGCGCGCGATTGAATCGTTTTGAAAACGGTTTTTACGTTCAGATGTTGCCTTTTGGCTTTAGAGCGTGCAAAGTTAACATTTTTAAGTCAATTAGTCATAAGTCAACAGTCTAAGGTTATCTTGAGAATGCCTAGTAACAAAATGACCAATGACTATTTTACCTAAAAAAAATTGTGCCACTCTTTGACAGTGTGGCACAATTTAATTTTTACAAAAGCATATTATTGATTGATAATCAATTTATTAGACATAACACGATTACCTTTTGACAAGGTATAAATGTAAATACCATTGGGCAAGCCCGTTACATCGAGGTCGAAAGTATTCTGACCCGACTGGATACTGAGGGGTCTTGAAATGACGCGACGCCCTAATAAATCGGTGACATTAAAAGTGAATTTATCTGAAACCGTTGACTCGATCCTGATGACTGTTTTGCCATTTGTTGGGTTGGGTACAGCAGTCATCCCACTAACTTCTGTCAAGTCATCAGCGGCGGTCGTACACCGCGTATCGTTGGCAGCATAAACTTTTAAGTCATAAGAGCCTGGTGCAATAGCACCTGGAAAGGTCAAATCATATCCATTTGGAAAAAGAGAGGCATAAAAACCGCCCGGATAGGCTTTTCCAGAAATAACCAATGGATAGGTTTTGATAGCATTAGTCGCTGCAGGGGAGCCAGAAAGTGCAACACAGCCATAGGTTTGCTTTTTCCAAACGCAATTTGGCGGATTACAAGCATAACTTAAACCTGTCGGCATACCTGCAATAGCAGAACTTTTACCTATTAAGACGCTGTCAAGAGGCACTTGAATGGTTCCAGCACCGAAAGGATTGGGAACAGTTAGGGTGTCTCCGACTTTAATCGTCCAAACGAAACTATAAGCTTTCGTTAAACATGCAACTTTGTCAATGCCACCATTCGGTCGAACTGAATCGATATAGGGCAAAGGATAAACGCCAGATAATGAATCACGATAACGAATTGTATCGGGCTTGCAAACGGGTGTTTGTGCATTCACTTCAGTTACAAAAAAGGCGAAAAAGCCAAAAATAAGGTGTATTTTTAATCTCATAATTTTTGTAATGGTTTTTGATGATAAATAATTATTATTCAAACGTGAAATTACGATGATTTATTGAATTAAGTTAAGTCTTGTTAGGTTTAACATTTCTTTTAATTTTGGGGCTGTTAGGAATTCGAAATTTTCAAAATAACCCATTCTTAAAAACTCTTATTGTTTTTTTACGTTTCAAAATTATCAATCATTTTTTAATGGGCGTTACTCATTGCTTTTATATTACGCCCTTTTAGGGCTAATCGTTTTTCACTTATAACTTTTCAATTACTTATGTTTTCAATTATAGATTTGATTGGCAATACACCTATGGTTAAATTGCAAAAACTGAACACCAACCCAAATGTAACTATTTTTGCAAAACTCGAAGGAAATAACCCAGCGGGTAGTGTCAAAGACCGTCCTGCGCTGAATATGATACGTGCGGCTATCGAACGCGGCGATATTTCTCCAAATATACCTTTGGTTGAAGCAACAAGCGGCAATACAGGTATTGCATTGGCGATGATTGCGCGTTTGTATGGTTTGGAAATCGAGTTGGTTATGCCATCAAATGCTACTCGCGAAAGGACTTTGGCTATGGAAGCCTATGGTGCACATGTGACATTATTGGAAACAATTGAAATGTGCCGCGACTATGCAGAAGAAAAAGCAGCGACGGGCAAGTTTTTTATGCTCGATCAATTTGCAAATCCTGACAACTATATGGCACATTATAAAACGACTGGACCTGAAATTTGGCGCGATACGCAAGGAAAAGTGACCCATTTTGTCAGTTCTATGGGTACAACAGGGACAATTATGGGCACTTCGATGTTTTTAAAAGAACAAAATGCCGACATTCAGATTGTCGGATGCCAACCTACTGAGGGGTCTTCGATTCCAGGTATTCGGCGTTGGGAACCCGAATATTTGCCTAAAATATTTGATGCTTCACGTGTGGATTCGGTATTAGATGTTTCAGAAGCGGAGTCTGTGGCGACAACAAGGCTTTTGGCAAAAGAGGAAGCTATTTTTGCAGGTATGAGCTCTGGTGGCGCAGCTGCTGGTGCTTTGCGTTTAGCCAAAACATTGACCGAAGGAGTAATCGTTTTTATCGTTTGTGACCGTGGTGACAGGTATTTGAGTAGTGACTTATTCGGGTAATTGAATACAGATTTCTTAAAGATTTTAGGATCAAGAAGTGATATTCTATGTTCATAAGTATCGGATATTTTAACAATATCCGATACTTGAGAAACTCATTTATTCCCCTTTACCCAATAAATTAAGCATAAAAGCAAACTGCATGGCTGTCAAACGGCTTAATTCAAACCGTCCTGCACCTGAACTGATACGCGCTGCCTTATCACAATGAAAAAGAATTGGATTTTTTCCTGTGTTATTTACCCTTAGTTTCTGAACCCATTTTGCCGATGAATAATAAGGCACCTGCGAATCATTGAGGTTGGCAAAAGCAAAAACAGCGGGGTAATTGGCTGGTTTCACATTGTCATAGGGCGACCAAGACAACATATAGTCGTAGTAATTTTTGTCTTTTGGATTGCCCCATTCATCATATTCTAAAGTTGTTAGAGGCAATGTTTCGTCTAACATATCAGAGACTACGTCCGTCCAAGGCAATTCTGCAACCACGCCTTTGAACAAATCTGGACGCATATTCATCGCCGCAGCGACCAACATACCGCCCGCACTTGAACCATAAGCAAAAAGACGATCTGTCGATGTAAAACGTTGACGTACAAGATATTCTGCACAATCTACGTAGTCATTGAAAGAGTTTTTCTTCTTCAATAATTTGCCGTCTTCATACCATTTCCGACCCAATTCCTGACCACCACGCACATGAGCGATGCAGTAAACAAAGCCTCTGTCAAGCATACTTATCAAATCCGACTGAAAATGAGGGTCAACGCTGATACCATAAGAACCATAAGCATACAAAATCATTGGATTGGCACCATTATTCAAAAAAAGGTCTTTTCGATAAACGATACTGAGGGGTACTTTCACGCTGTCTCGAACCGTAATCCAAATCCGTTTTGACTCATATTTTGAGATATTATAACCACTCACAGGGGTTTGTTGCAATATCGTTTTAGCCTTAGTTTTGATGTCATAACTAAACGTAGAAGGCGGCGTTGACAAAGATTGATAGTTAAAACGGATGCTGTCGAGAGCAAAATCATCTAAATCTGCAAGGCTCATTTCTGCCATGTAAGCCTCTTCGCCGAGGTCAATCTCATGCCACGTTTTATCTTCTCGATTAAGGATTCGTATTTTATTTAAGCCTTTTACTTTGTCTTGAATGACGATATAATTTTTCAAAACAGCAAAATCCTCTAACAATGATGAATCGCTGTGCACCACAACATCTTTCCAGTTTGCTCTACTCGGATTACTGAGGGGGGCTTTTGACAATTTAAAATTGGGTGCATTGTCGTTGTTTTGAATAAAAAGCTCATTCCCCTCATAGTGATTCACGTCATATAAAAGGTTCCGTTGTCGAGCTTGTACCAGTTTAGGAGCATCGTCTGTCTTGTTGGCATCAAAAAAACGAAACTCATTGGTCGTATTACTATATGCCCCAATAAAGATAAATTGCCGACTCTTTGATTTGTTTAAAGCCAAGACATACGACTTGTCTTTTTCTTCATAAATAGTCTTATCTGTGTTCAAGTCT
>JAYSQG010000295.1:0-8170 GCA_043721685.1 Saprospiraceae bacterium
TTCCTAATAACTAATCCCAAATTAACCAATCCCAAAAAATCATGGCTTCGCCTTTCATCTGTACCAACAGATGACGCGTGCGCCTTTAATTTTAACACAAAATCTAAGGTTAAATTATTGAAAAACAAAACAATGTTTAATAAGCATCAACTCTCTTAATTAGTTGATTATCAATACTTATTTCTAAACTATATCCTGAATTGATTAACTCAACTAAGACTTTTTCTTTACCTTTTACTTGAACCAATTTGCCGCGCATTCCCAACAAAGGTCCCGAAGTCACTTCCACCCAATCGCCTTTTTCAAGCCCCTTGTTTTCAACGACTTCTAAATCTATATTTTCACCCAACAAACGGCGAATTAACTCAATTTGCTCTTCTGGAATTGACAAGAGGTTATGACCTAATTTCAGAAAGCCATTGACATATTCCGTTTGCAAAACGGTTAAATAATCTTTTTTTACAATTTTGACAAAAACAAAATTGTTGATGAGTGGTAAATCAACCTCCCGTTTTTTGCGCCCATAACGTCGAATCAAATGCCGAATCGGTAAATAAGCATCAATTTGGCGACTAACAAGCTGTTTGTAAGCCAATTTTTCACTTTTATAACGTGTCCGAATGGCAAACCAACGCGGTTCGAGTTCGTCCAGATGACTTTCATGGTCAAGAGGTTTAATAGGAATTGTTGCTGACATGATTTGTTGTTTGGTTTAATATTACAGGTCCGAATTATTGCTGTCTGATCATTTTGAAAGGCAAGTTTAGGGATTTTTTACAAAATTATACGTGATTAAACTATGTTAATATCAAAACCACACCATACATAAAAATTATTCAATATTAAAATAAAATCAATAATTTTAAATTTCAAGGTCATACAAACCGCTTCAATGCCTTATCTGCCACCGTTTCGCCAACAGCTAAACAAGCTGTTGCAGCTGGAGAAGGCGCATTGCAGACATTGATAACGTATTGATTTTCAATGAACCAGAAGTCATCTACTAAGTTCCCTGCCGAGTCACAGGCTTGCGCCCTAACACCACTTCCACCCTCTTTGAGGTCTTTTTCAGTAATGTCAGGAATGAGATTTTGCAAAGCTTTGACAAAAGCCCTTTTCGAATAAGAACGATACATTTCGTCAAGCCCTTCGCGCCAATATTTCGTCGCAATTTTTTGAAACCCTTTAAAACGCAGCGTTTCAAACAACTCGCCAAAATGAATATCCCAACGGCTATAACCCTCCCGACGATACGACAAAACGGCATTTGGACCTGCTTCTATCCCACCTTTCGTCATGCGCGTAAAATGTACGCCCAGAAACGGAAAATTTGGGTTCGGCACAGGGTAAATTAAGTTTTTGACGAGATATTGTCTTTCAGGTTTCAATTCATAATATTCACCCCGAAACGGTAGGACTTGAAAATCGGCTTTCGGTTCCAGCATTTTTGTCAACTTATCGGCATATAATCCAGCACAAGTGATAACCAATTTTGCCTCCAAATCCCCCCCCTCAGTATGTACGATGGTTGAGCCGTTTTGGGTTGTCATACCCGTCACTTTACGATTAAAAAAAATCGTATTACCTTGTTTTTCAATCAGTTCTGCTAATTTTTCGGACATCCCGACGTAGTCAATAATGCCTGTTTGTGGCACCCAAATAGATTCAACAGCATTCACATAAGGCTCAATTTCCTTAGTTTCTTGCGCTGAAATTTTGCGAATACCCGCCATCCCATTCTCTACACCGCGCCGATAAATATTGTCCAAAAGCACCCGTTCACTGTCCTTTGTAGCGACAATCACTTTGCCACATATATCATGCTTGATGCCGAATTCTTTTGCAAAAACAAGGAGTTCATCGTAGCCTTTTTTGCAATTTATTGCCTTCAAGCTACCGGGTTTGTAATAAATGCCAGAATGGATAACGCCGCTATTGTGCCCCGTTTGATGTCGAGCGACACCATTTTCTTTTTCTATGAGGCAGATTTTAAGGCGGGGATTTTTTTGACTAATGCGGTAAGCTGTTCCTAAACCGACAATACCTGCACCAATGATGACTATATCGTATTTCATTGATAATTAATTAGTTATAAGAATAGGTGAACAGTAAAAATAGATCATTTAGCTACATCATCCGTCCATAAAAGCAAAGGTTGAGGGTCATATTTTGACCAATCAATGTCTTCCGCTTCCTCTTCAGAGTAAATAATGTACCGCACTTTACGGCTCATCAACTTTTCAGCTTTATCTATCAAATTGACTAAATAGTTTGTATCAACTTTACCGACAAACACAAGGTCTATAATTTGACTATCAAGACCTTTTGAAAATTCACCTACGACAAAAACACGACGGACATCACCTAATCTTTCTATAATATTTTCGATGATATGGTCAAAACCGACATATTTTAGTAAAATATTGTGAACTTCATTAAAAAGAGGGTGTGTCGTATTAGCTTGAAACACTTTTTTGTTACCTACCATCTTCGATGTCAACATACCCGCTTGCTCAAAACGGTTGATTTCGATGCGAATCGCGTTGGTTGATTCTCCAAATTCAGTTTCCAGCCCACGCAAATAGGCTTTGGCATTGCTGTTCAAAAAAAACTTGAGCAGCAGTTTTATACGGGTTTTCGACGATATGAGTGTCTCTAACATGATTAAATTTTGAGTAGCAAAGTTACTCAAATTGTCATTATTTAACACCTATCCACCATTTTTATTGAAAAATAATATCATGTAACCTGTTCATCAACTGCTTCACAGATAATATGCCCTATTAATATGTGCATTTCTTGAATCCGCGCCGTTACATCCGAAGGCACAATAAGTTCAACGTCTGCCTGACCCCTCAGTATGCCGCCGTCTCGACCTGAAAAAACGATAATTTTTAGCCCTCTTTCTCGTGCCACCTCAACCGCATGAACGATATTTGTGCTGTTTCCAGAGGTTGAAATTCCTATAAAAACATCATTTTGAACGCCTAAACCTTCAATTTGACGGGCAAAAACTCGTTCAAAACCGTAATCATTGGCAATAGCCGTCAAAGCAGATGTATCGGTTGACAAGGCAATCGCAGGAAAACTGCGGCGGTTTTTGACAAACCGACCCACAAATTCGGCGGCTATATGTTGTGCATCTGCTGCAGAACCGCCGTTGCCTGCAATGAGAATTTTGCCCCCCCTCAGTAAAGTCGCTGTGCATAGGTCACAAGCCGCTTGAATTTCGGTTTCCAATGATTTCAAACGTTCCGATACGGCAAGATGTTCGTCAATTATATCGTTGATATTCAATGTCTTATATTTTGCAGGGGTAGTATAAAAAGATATTGAGCTATATTTTGAACCGAATTTTATTTTGGTAGAAAGTGTTTATGTTCGGGGAACTTTTAAAGTTCCCCGAACATGGTGCTCTATTCAAAATAAAATTTTGCGAATAAAACTGCATTTGACCTTTTTACCTCACTTACCTCACCGTTAATAATATTTTTTTTCTAAAAGATAATTTTGAACATAATCCGCAATGCCGTCTTCAAGCGACGTAAAAGGCACATCATAACCAGCATCATGCAGCTTTTTCATATCCGCTTCTGTGAAATATTGGTAAGAATCACGAATATCTTCAGGTGTTGGTATATAATTGACATTCAATGGTTTATCCAAATTTTTGAACACTTGAGCAACCAAATCATTGAAAGTTCGTGCTTTGCCCGTGCCTAAGTTGTAAATGCCGCTGTTAACTTCATGCGTCTTTTCAAGCGATTTTTGATAAAACCAAAACATCACTTTTATTAAGTCCATGACATAGATGAAATCACGCATTTGTTCACCATCTTTAAAGTCAGGACGGTGACTTTTGAACAAATTAACGCCGCCTTTTTCTTGGATTTGATTGAAAAAATGGAAAATCGTAGAAGCCATACGTCCTTTGTGGTATTCATTGGGGCCATACACATTAAAAAATTTCAAACCCACCCAAAAAGGAAATTCGGCTAAATCTTCTCCACCAAAAAACGGTTTTGCATTCAATACTTCACGACTTTCGACCATTTGAATGAGCCATTTGTCAAAGTCATTTTTGGAATCACCATACGGATTGAGTGGTTTCAGTTGATTAATTAAAGCATCGTCACTATCCGAATAGCCTAATTCGCCTGCGCCATAAGTCGCTGCAGAAGACGCATAAACAATTGGTTTTGAATACTTTTGGCACAACAAAAAAAGATAACGTGAGTAATCAAGGTTGAGTTTCAAGAAAATGGAACGGTCAAATTCCGTTGTATCCGTCCTTGCACCGAGATGAAACACAAAAGATACTGAGGGGTGGTTTTCATCAAACCAATCGAGAAAGACATCTCGTTCGACACGTTTATATATACATGTATACGCCAAATTGATGTCCTTTTCTGTCTTTGAAAAATCATCAACGGCAATGATGTCCTTAATGCCTTTTTTATTCAAAAAAGAAATAAGGCAACTACCGATAAAGCCTAATGCGCCTGTTACTACAATCATGCTGTTGTCATTTTTTAGGGCGCAAAATTAGCTTTTAACCTTCGTTTTTTTAGAAAAAACCTAAAAACCTTTAAAATTGGGTTTGCGTTTTTGAATGAATGCACTAATACCTTCGGCAAAGTCCTCTGTTGCACCTGCTTGACTTTGAAATTCTGCTTCATGCGACAGTTGTTGTGCTAAACCAGCAAAAACAGATTCATTTAAGGCTTTTTTAGTCAAAGCAAGTCCCTTTGTCGGCATTTGTGCAAGTGATTCCATTAATGTAGTCACATGGTTTTTAAAAACATCATCGGGGAAATATTTATAAATCATACCCATTGCGACAGCTTCTGGAGCAGTCACTTTGTCGCCCAACATCATAATTGCAGACGCTTTGCCGAACCCAATAAGCCGAGGTAATACACTAGTGCCACCACAATCAGGCACTAATCCAATTTTAGAAAATGCTTGAACAAAAGAAGCAGATTCCGTTGCCACCACAATGTCGCAAGCCAATGCTAAATTGGCACCCGCACCTGCCGCAACGCCATTGACAGCTGCCACAACTGGCTTTTCTAATGCTCTGATTTTCAATACAATAGGATTATACTGTGTAGGCAACACGTTCTTAAAGGACAACGGTTTTTCTGGATCGGATGCTTCTGTCAAATCCTGTCCAGCACAAAACGCCTTGCCTTCGCCTATGATACAAACGGCGCGTACTGAGGGGTCGGCTTGGCAGTCATTCAGCGCAGCTAAAAACCGTTTTCTCATATCGGTATCCAAAGAGTTGAATACTTTCGGGCGGTTGAGTGTCAAATAAGCAACGCCCTTTTCTTTTGACAATAGTATAGAGTCCATAAATCGTTATTTTTATCGAAAAACTCAAAGTTAGATTTTCAACTTTAGTCCTTTGAATAAATGTTATTTTTTTTTGAAAAAAAATATTTATATATCGGAACAACAAATTTTAATAAAAACAATAAAATGCTTGTCACTAATTGCCGACGCACTTAAAAGCAAGCCCTATAGAAGAATCATTTGTAATGCTCTGAAAATCAAAATATTAGTTAAAAAAAAATAAAGTGTGCCAAATTCATATGCTTTAAAAATAAAAAAAGTTTTAAAAAAAAACGACCTATAAACTTCTAATATTTTCAATTTAGTGAAACCATAATGTGTTAAATTCGTTTTTTCAAGTAGTTATAAAATTAATCAAAAACATATCCAATAAATTGGCATAGTTATTGAAACTGATATAACACAGAAAGCAACCGTAAACAAATACCCTTATTGTTGCCTACTAAACTTGAACATTTCATTTTTTTATTCCCTTGAGCATATCTATTTAGAGAAAACTTTATGGTAACACATCATTGTCACCCTTGGCTTTGTGGCTAATTGTGATTGATGTAAAAGCCATAAAAACTGACGAATTCTTTACAATTTTAAGAGAAAACCAAGACCGTATTTTTTAACATAAAATGCCTAAATTTTAAACAGATGAACGGTCTAACAACAGCAGTATCGCTCAGCTCATGGGGAGAACAAAAAACACTAAAAGTTTTTGTTTGTGAAATCATTGATTCAAAATTAGATTTCATCGAGCTGAAAACAAGGAGATTACTTGACAAATTTCGTCGCAAAGACCCCATCCCTATGGGTTCTCATCAGTCCGACGACAACCCTACACTGCCTTCGATGGCAGATTTAGAGGTAAACACAGCTGACACCGAACAGGTTTTCTTGCATCTTGAAAATCTCAGTCGTTCAATTTGCATACTTGAACAATTGAAATTTTCGCTAAGTGAGGAAAATGTGCGTTCCGTTATGGAACTCTTAGATGACGACAAATACTTGACATTCAATGACTTACAACTTGAACAGGTATTAAATTACTGAGCTCGTAATGAACTCTGACAGTAAAGAAATTAAGAAATAAAGACTAAAGTAAAAGAAACCCACAGCGTTCTGACGAATGCTGTGGGTTTCTTTTTTCTGTTTATTGGCGGAATCGTTTCCGTTAAGTTTTAGTTTTAAGTTACTATTTCATAGAATAAACCCTACTTTTGCATTTCTAAAAACAACTCAAATCGTTTACAAATACTTGATAATCAAATTTTTATACAATGAAGCATTCCTTTTTTATACTTTTTACTTTACTCAATTTTATTGCCTGTAAACAAGGCGAGCCGGAAAAAAAAGACAATGGTTTGCAAGAAGTACGCTTAGACGAAAAAGCAAGTAATGCCGACATTGTGCGCTTGCCTGTTAGTGCCGACAAACCTACGGACACTGTGAACGTGCCTAAAATTCAGTTAGAGGAATCTGCGTACGATTTTGGTGAAATTACTGAGGGGGGTGTTATAAAGCATAGTTTTAAATTTAAAAATACAGGAAATACACCCCTTATTATTACGGATGTGCAAACGACCTGTGGCTGCACCGTACCCGATTGGAATAGAAATCCGATACAACCCAATGCCACAGATGAAATAAAAGTACAATTTCATTCGGAAGGAAAAGAAGGAAAAATGGATAAACCTATTACAATTATTGCCAATACTTATCCTGTTAGAACCGAGTTTAAATTAATAGGTTTTGTTAAAAAGAAAGGTAACTAAATTTTTATAATAAATTCTCAACCAATTAACAATCAATCAGTTATGTTAGAATCGAACAAACTACAAAGTCTTTTTCCTTCTCCCAAAGATATTCCTGCGGAATATGCTTTTGGCGACCCGATTCATCAACGCTCATATTTGCTTGATGGTAAAATCATTGATTGGGACGGTCCCGTTCAGGAGGTTTACTCTCCAATCGTCACACGTACAGATGAGGGTGCTTTTGAGCCACAACTATTGGGTTCTTATCCACTTATTGGCGAAAAAGAGGCTGTTGAAGCCCTCGATTCCGCTGTCAAAGCCTACAACAATGGGCGTGGTGCTTGGCCAACGATGTCCGTGACGGAGCGTATTCAATGCGTCGAAAAATTCACTAAAATGATGATTGGCTACCGCAGCCACGTCGTCAAATGTTTGATGTGGGAAATCGGCAAAAGCCTTGCAGATTCTGAAAAAGAATTTGACCGTACCGTCGAATACATTTACGCCACGATTGACGAATTGAAAAAATTAGACCGTGACAGCAGTGGTTTCCGCATCGAACAAGGCATTATTGGTCAAATTCGCCGCTCGCCATTGGGTATTGTGCTGTGTATGGGTCCCTTCAATTATCCTTTGAATGAGACTTATACGATGCTTATTCCTGCACTCATCATGGGTAATGTTGTAATGTTTAAACCGCCACGTCAAGGCATTATGTTGCATAATATTTTTCAAGATGCTTACCAAAAGTGTTTCCCTGCGGGTGCAATCAACTTCTTATATGGTCGTGGTTCGGTTGTCGTGCCGCCGATTATGACGTCGGGTAAAGTAGATGTTTTGACGCTCATTGGTTCATCAAAAATGGCGGATAGATTGCAGAAATCGCATCCAAAAGTCAACCGTTTGCGCTCTGTTTTGGGTCTTGATGCTAAGAATGCAGCCATTATTTTGGAAAATGCCGATTTGGATATGACGGTTAAAGAAGTCGTTTTAGGTTCTTTGTCCTTCAATGGACAACGTTGTACGGCTATAAAAATCGTTTTTGTACATAAAAGTATAGCAGATAG
>JAYSQG010000296.1:0-3726 GCA_043721685.1 Saprospiraceae bacterium
CCCAAAGCAAACACAACAATATCAGACACCACATCTTCGGATTCCTCAAAACACAAATGTCCTTCTTCGTTCCAACCGACCCATTTTGTATCCAATTGGCATTTTATTTCTTTCGATGATATATACGCAACAATCTTATTGAGTACCTCAAACGGTTTTAAATCCAAATCAGGAAATACCCGATTACTTGACCCAATGAATGTCGCAACCCCAAGCGCATTCAGCCAACGCATCAAATCTTCATTTGCAAACTGACGAATGATAGGTGCCATAAATTCACTTGGAAAATAATGCGATATGAGTGCTTCTAAGGAAGTATTGTAAGTCAGATTCAATCCACCTTCACCCGCTACCAAAAACTTCCGACCCACGGTCTTCTTCTTTTCATAGAGTGTCACTTGATACTTCTCCGTGTCTATCTGTGCTGCGAGCATAAGTGCGGCAGGTCCTCCGCCTATAATTGTTAAGTTCTTCATCTAAAGGGTGAGCGATTTTGTTGCAAATCTATACCAAAAAGCCTTGTAAAACAAACGTTTACAAGGCTTTTGGTGCTTTTATACTGAGGGGTGTTCTTTTGTTTTTGTTTCGCGGGTCAGGAGACCCGTTTGATAGTGAGTTCTGTCTGGAGACAGAACCCAGCACCGCCGTTCGTTGTTGGTTTAACTTCGGGATGTATTGAAAAGAATATCCTGTGCCAGCTGATAAAATACGAATACCATTTGACGAGCGGGAGGATTGATAAAAGAACTTCCTGTGCCAACAGGGACGCTCACGAGCAAGTACGTTTATTTGGAATACCTCATGCCAGCAGGTAAATTAGTATGAGACGCTCACGTGCAAGTACGTTTTATTTGAACATCTTTTGAAAGCACGCTAAGTTTGAAATTAATATTTCAAAAATAATCATGAAAAACTATTAGTATATATAGAATCTCTTTAGATTTACATTACATATTTCCATTTTTAAAAGCTTGCTATGGTTAGTCACTTGGAAATCTGGCATTTACACGAAATTTTAGTTGTAATTCTTGCAGGACTATTCTTTAATAACTTTAAATGTAATACAATGAAAGATACAATTAACAAAATCAGTATTCACTTGATGATCGCAGGGTTTTTAACAAATTTAGAATACATGATAAATCATATTGGTGGGCAGGCCATTCCATTCGACAGGTGTTCCAATTTGATTTCGAAAGTAAATGTCACCAAATCTAGTCTTAGTTAGGAAGTGGTAAGGTTCGATTCCTTGGCCTGTCGCTATTAGGCTGTCCTTTTAATTAAGGGCAGCCCTTTTTAATCTCTCTAAGATTTTATATAGACTAAGGGAAACCTAAATATATCGTGTTTGACGTCGCTCACGAGCGTGTACGTTTTTTTAAGCCGCATCAACTCTCTGAACGCTTTGACAAAGGCTAATTCATCATCTTCTGTCACTAAATCATTAACACTATCAACGGTCGGTGTTAAAGCCAATAAATGTTCATAAGCTTCGTCAAATTTCGCCGTATAATCTTCATACGGCTCCATAATAATCTCTTCTATTGCTTCTTTATTGCTGAAAAGTGTTATCGCTTCGTCGGTTCGGCTTTTTAAATTTCTGAAAGCAACAATATTACCTTGTGATTTTTGCTCATTCAGTATCCTGTTTGTTCTTGAATACGCTTGTATCAAACCGTGATATTGTAAGTTTTTGTCCACATACAAGGTATTCAGTGTTGGACTGTCAAAACCTGTCAAAAACATATTGACAACCAATAACAAATCTATCTTCCGTTCTTTTACTTTTTTAGAAACATCATTATAATAGGCGTAAAAACTCTCACTCTCTTTGGTACTGAATTTTGTATTGAACATTTGGTTGTAATCGGCAATATATTCGTCTAATTTTTCTCGATACGTTGCATTGATAACATACCCCTCAGTATCTTCGGCAACTGTGTTGAATTCCGCATTGTCATAATCTTTTTCAAATTGCGTATAACCATTTGCATCGGCATCATCAAGATTTGCCCCATAACTAAATATCGTCGCAATATTCAGATTATGTAATCCTTCTTCTTTCTTTCGTTTCAGTATATCGTAGTATTTTATCAATGTCGGCGTTCCATTTAAACAAAACATACCTGTGAACTCTCGGCTATGTGTTTTGCGATTGTGTGTGCAATGATATAATTCGATATTTTCTCTATTCGTTTTTCATCTTCCATCAACTCTTTCGTGTCAATGTCTTCGACTTCAATATCTATGTTTGTTTCGCGTCCGTCTTTGTGTTTGTAACGTCCGACATATTCTACCGAAAACTTTAAAACATTTTCATCGCGTATCGCATCTGTTATCACGTATTTATGCAAACAGTCTTGAAACAAATCAAAAGTCGTTCGTTTACCCAATTCGTTTTTAGCGGAATTGTTTGCAAATATCGGTGTGCCTGTAAATCCAAATAGTTGTATATTATTGAAAAACGCTTTGATTCGTTTATGCGTTTCGCCAAACTGACTGCGGTGACATTCATCGAATATGAAAACAATGCGTTTGTCTTTCAAGTCTGCCATCGCTTTTTCATACTTCAATTTGCTTATCGCTGTATTGAGTTTTTGAATCGTCGTGACAATAAGTTTTGTGTCTTTGCTTTGTCCTTTTTTATCTTTATACGTGCCTAAAAACTGTTTTACTAAATTGCTCGTATTGTCTGTGCCGTCAATACTGCCTTCACAAAAACTGTTAAACTCTTTGGTTGTTTGGTAATCCAAATCTTTTCTATCCACCACAAACACAACTTTATGGACTTCGGGCATTTCCATAATAATCTGACTTGCTTTAAAACTCGTCAAAGTTTTGCCGCTGCCTGTTGTATGCCAAATGTATCCGTTCTTTGGTTGAGACGCAGGGCCCTGCTTCTTTACGCGGTCAATCAAAGCTTCAACGGCATAAAACTGATAGGGTCTTAAAACCATCGGTATCTTGTACGCTTCATTCAAGACGATATACTTGCATATCATTTTTGATAAATGACAAGGTTCTAAGAACCCCTCAGTAAAACCATTCAAAATATTGGTTTGTCGGCGGTTGTCTATATCTGTCCAATAAAAAGTTTGTTTGAAACTTTGATTTTTGTTGTTTGCATAGTATTTCGTGTTCACACCATTGCTGATGATAAAGATTTGAACGTATTGAAACAACGCCGCACTTGACCCAAATGAATGTCTTTGATACCGATTGATTTGATTAAACGCTTCTTTCAGTTCCAAACCCTTTCGTTTCAATTCTATTTGTACCAAAGGCAATCCGTTTATCAACAAAGTGACATCATAACGGTTTTTATACGTTCCTTCTTGACTGATTTGATTGGTGACTTGATATTGATTTTGACACCAATGGTTTGTATTCAAAAACTCAAAATAGAGATTATCACCATTGTCTCTGATGATGTGTTGTTTCTTCCCCCTCAGTAATTTCGCTTTTTCAAACACCGTTCCTTTGCTCAACAGATTCATCACTTTTTCAGATTCTGTTTTTGAAAAAGTGCATTGGTTGTGCTTTTCTAATTGCACTTTCAGATTGGCAATCAAAGCCGCTTCGTCTTTAATCGCTATCAAACCATAGCCTAATTTTTGGAGTTGCGCAACTAGTTGTTCTTCTAAGATTTGTTCGGATTGTTTTGCCATTATGAATGAAGTGTATCTTTTTCCCAATTGGCAGGATTGTTTATGATGTAATTTTTAA
>JAYSQG010000297.1:0-4657 GCA_043721685.1 Saprospiraceae bacterium
GATTTGCTCGCCCCATTGTGAGCTTTCGTAAGTGCCTTTTAAAATATTATTCGTTATTTTTTGTATTATTGAAAGAACACTATGATTGATTAAAGTCTTAGAAACATTCTCAAAAGTTTTACCATTGTTTTTAAAATAATTACGAATACCTTTTGACCATTCAACAAACTCATAAAGCAATCTCTCATTACCAAGACGCAGTCTTTTTTCAAAGTCTTGTTCTTTTATTTCATCTTCTATGAGTTTTTCAAGTTCTTTTTCGACAATTTTTTCAAAAATTTCAGGAAAAGCAACGATTGTGTTTCTTCCAGCTATGAAATAAGTATGTTCTACATTTTCTCTGTTAAATAAGGAATCCAATTTGTTTTTCAACTGTTGTCTAATAGTGATTTCATCTATTTTCAAGTCTAATCTTTCTGATTCGAAGTAAATTTTAATAGCATCAATGATTTGCTCTCGCATAGTCCCGCCTTCAAAATAGGCATACATAGTTGCGTTATTTCCTTGAAATATTTTTAGAAAAACATCCTTTTAAAAATGAAATTCGACGTGAAAACTTTCATTTTGGGCTATTGTACCAAATGTTTCTACAAATTCATTTTGTATTATTGAATATATAACCTTTGGATAATCAAACGAAGTTGATTTTGAATAGGCTCGAACACTTATATCATAAATAATATCAGGTAAAGTTTGAAAGAAAAATATTAATTTAGCAATCGTACTTTTCCCACTCGCTTGTTCACCAATCAATAGTAAGAACCGATTGAGTTCAATTGTGCAGGGCTTTACGCCCATGAATTGTCTTGTAACAACTAATTTTTGCATAGCAATGATATTTTCAACAAAAGTAAAGGTTTTATTCAAATTTATATAGTTTTTAAACATTCCAAAGCACCCCTCAGTATAAACCCCATTTTTTCACTTCATCAACTCATCTACCACCGCAAAAGCGCCACCCGCCAGGCGAGCAAGCGGTCTCTTCGACAATTTACCCCAACGAAATGGTTTAGAAGGAGACAAAACTTGCCATTCAACAGCACAATGCAAACCTCGATGTTCATCAAATAAAACGTCTGACATAACGATTCCAATACCGATAACAGATTGATTATCAATACCTAAAACAATATCGCCTTCATGGGAACGGTTGCAGAACAATTTGGCTTGTGCAAAAGCTGCGCCATGTGGTGGCAATTCCAATGTATCAATATATTGCATCAAAGTCTGACGATGCCATGACTGAACGGCAGTAACCGCTTTGCGACATATCGCATCACCGATTGGCAAAAACAGGGTTTGACTGCCGAGACAGCGCGCCCATTTTGCCGAATGAGGCACGTCCATTTGTGCCAACCAAACATTTGCACCCCGAACAAGGTGGCGGCGTAAATCATTGATATTCCAGAAATTAGGTTGAAAAAGATGCGTGATACTGAGGGGTCTTGCTTGCCGTGCGTCCAGCGTTTCTAAGGGTTTACTTTGTTGTAAAAGACGTTGCCATTCGTCCAAAAAGCAAGACGCTACTGAGGGGTTACTCACATCAGTCAAGCAATCGTTGTGTTGACTGCGTGTCCAATTGAATGAGCCACTTAAAACGCGTTGCCTGTCAATGACCACGTATTTATGGTGCAACAATCCATGCCCGACGTAGCCAAAACCTTTTGCACCGATATTTATGATTTTACCGAAAGGCAAACCAGAAGGGCTGAAATTGAGCTGATCAAAATTGATAATAAATTGCACTTTCACACCCGCCTGTTGCCGTTTGATGAGTGCATCAAAAACTTCGGGCAATGTGAACCAACAAACAGCGATGTGGATGTCTGATTGGGCGGTATGAATGGCATCAGTGAGTACGCGGGGCAAGTTGGTGAAATGTGCCGTTGTTGTCATAGTCATTCAGTTTTGTTTTAGTTTTAGTTTTCTAACAATAGTAAATTTTAGTTTTCCAATAAAAGTAAAACTATTTCTAAAATATTGTACCTCAATATTTTAAACATGCTTTCCTATATACGTGAACTCTTGCTCTATCGACTTTTTAGAAGTCTCCCCAATAAAATTCGCCAACGATTGACCGATAAAAGGCACGGTGCAATGCACTTCCGTAATGGCAACAACCGCAGTCCCCCCCTCAGTAGAACCGAGTTTCATTTGCCCTTGAATGTTAAGCGGTGCGCCATGCACCTTAATTTCTATGTTACAATAATAAGGTCCGCCTTCAGTACCTTTCCAAACCTCTGTTTGTGTCATTTTCGTCCACGGGTTCATAAAAGATTTGAAGATAGACGGCACATCAATAGGCATTTCACGGATGATTTCGATGGTAACGCTGTTGGACTTTTGCTGAATATTTACTTCGATGTTGCGTGCACCGAGGGCAGTCATCTTCGTTTTGATGAAATCTTTATTTATACAGCTTTCATAAATCGCTTTAATCGGCTGTTCATAGATATGTGTATTTGTGAGTTTCATTGTTTTATAAAGATTTTGGCGAATTCAATACTCAAATTGCTTGACCTCAGGCGTTTCTAACAAAAATTCATTGAAAATATCGAGGTGCGACTCTCTTCCAAAAATCTCATAGGAACAAGTCGTTTCGTTTTGAGTACGTTTCTCTTTCAGCTTTTTGTATTTGAGTTTGCATTTTCGCAACTCATTTTCGATATGAGAATCGAGCACGTGACCATCAAAAGAGATGAAATAAAGGCGGCGTTTGTGTAAGATATCTACTTTATTTTGCAAATATTCAAACAAAGAAAGAATCAACAAAGTCACGCCTGTGATAACCGATGCCAACAAATAATCGCCTGCACCGACTGCCATACCGATGCCTGCCGTCACCCAAATTGTTGCTGCCGTAGTCAGACCATAGACAGTCACGCCGCTTTTGAAAATCACACCCGCACCGATAAAACCTATGCCTGTGATGATATTGGCGGCAATACGGTCATGCGAAATGCTGTCGCCCGCTAACCGAATAGACAGAATCGTAAACGCAGTCGCACCAATACAAATCAGTGCCAAAGTTCGAAAACCTGCGGGCTTGTTTTGGTACTCGCGCTCTAAACCGAGTAAACCACCGAGCAAAATGGAAATACCCATTTTTATGAGTTCGTCAATGAGTTCGTGGGTGTTCATTGTTTTAATATTTATGATTGTTTATTGGGTTGGCTAAATACCCATAATTCATTGATAATCAACGTGTTGGATACTTTAAAAGTATCCAACACGTGCAATTTTAGATTACATATTCCGCCGATACTGCCCGCCAACTTCATACAACGCATGAGTAATCTGCCCCAAAGTACAAAACTTCACCGTTTCCATCAATTCTTCGAATAAATTACCATTTTTCAAGGCAATTTGTTGCAAACGTTGCAACATCACGGCTGATTTTTCTGGATTACGAGCTTGCAAAGCGTTGCGTGTCGCAATTTGAGCTACTTTTTCTTCTTGAGTTGCACGAATAACCTCCTTCGGTAAAACCGTAGGCGACCCCTCAGTATTGAGGAAGGTATTGACCCCAATTATTGGTAATTCGCCTGTGTGTTTCAACATTTCATAGTGCATACTTTCTTCTTGAATTTTGCCACGTTGATACATGGTTTCCATGGCGCCTAAAACGCCACCACGTTCTGTTATGCGGTCAAATTCAAGCAAAACGGCTTCTTCTACTAAGTGTGTCAGTTCTTCAATAATGAATGCACCTTGTAATGGATTTTCGTTTTTTGACAAACCTAATTCATGGTTGATAATCATCTGAATTGCCATTGCTCGACGGACAGATTCTTCTGTTGGCGTTGTAATCGCTTCATCATAAGCGTTGGTATGTAGGGAATTACAGTTGTCATAAATAGCATATAAGGCCTGTAACGTGGTGCGAATATCATTGAACGCAATCTCTTGTGCATGAAGCGAACGACCTGACGTTTGGATATGGTATTTGAGTTGTTGACTGCGTTCATTGGCGCCGTATTTCAATTTCATGGCTTTTGCCCAAATACGTCTTGCGACACGACCAATGACGGCATATTCAGGGTCAACACCATTGGAAAAAAAGAAGGATAAATTGGGCGCAAAATCGTCAATATTCATACCTCGACTGACGTAATATTCCACAAAAGTAAAGCCGTTTGACAGCGTAAAAGCCAATTGCGAAATCGGATTTGCCCCCGCTTCGGCAATGTGATAACCTGAAATGGAGACGCTGTAAAAATTGCGTATTTTGTTTTGAATAAAATATTCCTGCACATCACCCATAAGTTTTAAAGAAAACTCGGTTGAAAAAATACAGGTATTTTGAGCTTGGTCTTCTTTCAAAATATCAGCTTGAACGGTGCCACGAACAGAGCTTAATGCTTTGTTTTTCAATAGGTTATAAACGTCAATTGGCAACACTTGGTCACCTGTCAAACCTAAAAGCATTAAGCCTAAACCGTCGTTTCCTTCGGGCAAATCGCCTAAATACTGAGGGGGGTATAATGGTGAATGGTGAATGGTGGATGGTGAATGGCTGCTGTATAATTCTTGTTTTTTTTGTTCAATAAGATGTTGCAAATTATTTTCGATGATGTATTTCTCACATTCTTGGTCAATGGCGGCATTCATAAAAAAAGCACAAATAATAGCCGCTGGACCATTAATAGTCATCGAA
>JAYSQG010000298.1:0-1415 GCA_043721685.1 Saprospiraceae bacterium
CTGGCGACCTGATGTGACCTTTCCCGACAATTTTGACGATGGTGTGATTAATTCGCCAGAAGAAGCGAAACGGGCTGTTCGTCAACGCTACAAAGACGGGTCTGATTGGATAAAAATAACAGCAACAGGCGGTGTTTTAAGTATTGCTAAAAACGGCAAAGCCCCCCAATTCATGCAAGACGAAGCCGATGCGATTGTGCAAACAGCCAATGACTACGGCTTTCGCGTAGCGGCACATGCACATGGCGCCGAAGGCATGAAACGTGCGCTTCGTGCAGGTGTAACGACAATTGAACACGGCACATTTATGGACGACGAAGCGATTGAATTGTTCAAACAAAAAGGTGCATACCTCGTCCCAACGATTATAGCGGGCAAATCCACAGCCGATTCTGCAAAAATCCCAGGTTATTACCATCCGCTCGTAACAGCTAAGGCTTTGGAAACAGGTCAATATATACAAGCCACTTTTGCAAAAGCCTACAAAGCAGGTGTAAAAATCGCTTTTGGCACCGATGCTGGCGTTTTCAAACATGGCTTGAATGCCAAGGAGTTTCAATACATGACAGAAGCCGGTATGCCCGTTATGGAAGCGATTCAATCCGCAACCATCGTCGCTGCAACGGTTTTGGATATGAAATCTGAACTCGGCAGTATCGAAGTGGGTAAATTTGCAGACATCATTGCCACCGAAGGCGACCCCCTCAGTAATGTTGCTACTTTGATGATGGTGACGTTTGTGATGAAAGATGGAAAAATTTATAAGCAATAATAAGTTATGGCTCAAAACCTCTCTGTCATCGTCCTTGCCGCAGGTCTATCCAATCGAATGGGAACCGAGAATAAATTGTTATTGTCGTTTCAAGGCAAAACCATCCTTGAAACGACAATTTCTAATATTCTTGAAGCGGATATTGGAGAAGTGATTGTTGTCGTTGGACATGAAGCAGAACGAGTAAAAGCTATTTTAAAAAACAGTTTTCCCGATATAAAAATTATCGAAAACCCCTATTTTGAAAAAGGCATGACAACCTCAATTCAAATTGGTATTCGTGCAGCGAAAAATAGGGAGGGGTATGCCATTTGTTTATCAGACATGATTTTGATTGAACCCAAAGAATATCATTTACTCGCCGAGCAGTTCTTAATTGCGTATAAAAATGATAAAAAGACTATTATTCAACCCATTTTCAAGGAAAAACGAGGTAATCCAGTCATTTTTTCTAATTTTTATAAAAATGCTATTTTAGAAACGGAAGATACTGAGGGGTGTCGTTCCGTTGTACAAGCTTATAAGAAGCATGTCAAATTAGTTGAAATGCCAACCAATCATGTTTTACAAGACGTGGATTTTAAAGAGGATTATGAGCGATTAATTATAATACATTGAGGGCAACCGCAAGGATTGCCCCTAC
>JAYSQG010000299.1:0-13909 GCA_043721685.1 Saprospiraceae bacterium
CTATTTTAGGTGGTATGCGGGCTGTTGTTTATACGGAAGCCGTACAGACCATTTTAATTGTTGTAGGTGCTGGTACATTGACTTATGTCGGCTTAAACGAAGCTGGCGGTTGGAGTGGTGTCAAAGCAAATTTGCCCGAAGGATACCTCAATATGTGGCGACCGAATGACAACCCCGTTTTCCTTTTCCTCATTCCAGGTATCATTGCCTTATCGCTCAAAAATAGTGGTCAACTACAATATGACACTGCAGACCAAGCATTTGCAACGCTTTTGATGCAAAAAATGCCTTCTGGACTGAGGGGTCTCGTGGGCGCAGGACTTTTAGCGGCTTTGATGAGTTCGTTGGCATCGGTTTTTAACTCCTGTTCAACCTTGTTTACAGTGGATGTTTATCAAAAATTGTATCCAGATGCACCACAGAAAAAACTTCTACGTGTGGGTCGTATAGCGACAGCTATTGTCGTTGTTTTAGGTATTCTCTGGATTCCCATTATGCAAAACATTTCAGGGACTTTATATGAGTATTTACAATCGGTTCAGTCTTATATTGCACCGCCGATTACAGCCGTGTTCCTTTTGGGTATTTTCTTTAAACGCATCAATTCGCAAGGTGCTATGGCGACATTAATTGCTGGTTTGGGCGTTGCAGTCATCCGCTTGGGTTTAGAGTTGGGTAAAAACTCACTCGACCCGAAGGGCTTTTTGTACGCTTTTGGCAACATGAATTTCTTAACGTTTGCAGCTTGGTTTTTCTTGTTTTCGATAATCGTGTGCGTCGTTGCGAGTTTGTTGACTCCTGCGCCTGCACCTGAACAAATAAAAGGTTTGACATTCAGCACTTTGTCGCAAGAGCAAAAAGATACCAATCGCGGCAGTTACAGCATCGGCGATATTGTTGTGTCGCTCATCGTTTTGGGTATTGTGGCGTATGTGATGATTAGTTTTAGAGGATAGCAGAGATTTTTATGAGTTATACTGAGGGGGTGATTTTTTGCTAAAATATTGATTTTAAATGCCTTATAATTTTCCGCAGCCTATTAACTTGCGGAAAATTTGTATCGTTCTTATATTGCTTTAATGCGCTAAAGGTCTCTTTTTTATCATACCGCCTTTGGTATCTTTGACGGCACTTGTGACGACAAAAGCATTGGAGTCAATGGTCATTATTGCGGTGTTCAGCCGATTCACTTCGAGGCGTGTGACGACGGTATAGAGAATGTCGAGTTCATTTTTTTTGCCCATTCTCCCGAAGCCACCTTTACCTTTGTAAATGGTGACACCTCGACCTAACTCATTGATTATCATCTTTTTAATATCTTCAGAGCGAGGAGAAATGATGGTAACGGCGGTGTATTCTTCTATACCGTCCACCACAAAATCGAGGGTTTTTGAAGCGGCTAAATAGGTGATAATGGCATACAAAGCCGTGTCAACAGACATAATATAAGCAGCAAAAGCGAAAATAAGGACATTGAAAATGATGATAACATCGCCTATCGTTAAGCCTAATTTACGGCTTAAATAAATGGCTAAAACCTCTGTACCGTCTATCACTGCACCGCCTCTGACCGACAGTCCGATACCTGCGCCAAGGAAAAAACCGCCAAAAACGGCGACCAATAACTTGTCCTGTGTGACTTCAGGAAAATGAACAGTGGCAACGCATAGCGCTAATCCGCTTATTGCAATAGCTGTTTTTATAGCGAATTGTTTGCCGATGACTTGATAGCCGATGAAAATAAAAGGCAAATTGATGGCAATGATTAAAAAATACAAGGGAATACCCGTAAGTTCGGAAATGAGTAGTGAAATACCCGTCGCACCACCGTCAATAAAGTTATTGGGTAGCAAAAAACTTTCAAGCCCAAAAGCGGCAGAGGCGATACCTAATAGGATCAAAAAGGTGTCTTTAATGAGTTGCTTCGTGATGATTTTTACCTCTCGAAACCCTTTGGCAAATCGGTAGGCAGAGTATTCGATGGCTTCATTTTCTTGCGATAACTGTTTTCGCAGCAGATGTTTGAAGACTATTTTTCTTAAAAAATTTCTCATTCGCGCTATTTTTTTGTGAATCGACAATATAGTACAAGAACATTAAGTTCACCTTTTTATTTTTTAATTTATTATTAAATCATTAATCAACAAGACTTTACGATGAAAAATAAACTTCTATTAGGCTTTGCAGCCCTTCTGTTGTTGGTTTCATGCAATCAAAATGCAGAGCAAAAGAAACCCGCACAAGTCATTGATATGTCGCAGAAAGCAACCATTGAAAAATCCTCTTTTGGCACAACCAAAGATGGTCAAGCCGTTGACCTTTACACCCTCAAAAACGTGGCGGGTATGACCGTAAAGATTACGAATTTTGGCGGCATCATCGTCTCTTGGACAGCACCTGACAAAAATGGCAAGTACGAAGACATCACATTGGGCTGTGATTCGATTGCAGGTTATGAAAAAGGCGTACCGTTTTTTGGCGCACTCGTCGGGCGTTATGGCAACCGTATTGCTAAAGGGAAATTCAAATTAGAAGGTAAAACTTACACTTTGGCGGTCAATAATGGTGTAAACCATTTACACGGTGGTCTTAAAGGTTTTGATAAAGTCGTTTGGACAGCAACACCCGTTGAAGGTCCAGATGTTGCTTTGAAATTGACATACACCAGCAAGGATATGGAAGAAGGCTACCCTGGGAATTTGGCGGTTGAAGTCCTTTATACACTTCAAAGAGACAATTCGTTGAAAATTGAATACTCGGCAACAACCGACAAAACAACTGTTGTCAACTTGACCAATCACGCCTATTTTAACTTGACAGGCCACATGAACAACACAATTTTAGACCACGAAGTCGCCTTAAATTGTGATAAATTCCTACCTGTTGACAAAACTTTGATTCCAACAGGCGAGTTGAGATCCGTTGAAGGAACGCCTCTTGATTTTTTGACTTCTACTAAAATTGGTGCGAGAATCAACGATACTTTGAACGAACAAATTAAATTTGGTGGTGGATACGACCATGCTTGGATTATTAAAGACCACACAACAGATATTCATGAAGCAGCGGTGGTTTACGAACCGACAAGCGGGCGTGTGATGGAAGTTTTGACAACAGAACCTGCTATTCAATTCTATACGGGTAACTTTTTAGATGGTAAAATTGTCGGAAAAGGCGGTGTTGTTTATAAAAAACGCTCGGGTTTATGCCTCGAAACAGAGCATTATCCAGATTCACCGAACCAACCGAAATTTCCAACAACGACTTTAAAACCGAATGAAACGTATAAAACGACAACGGTTTATCGGTTTTCGGTGAAAAAATAAGGATTAACATATAGGAACATAGACACATAGCTTTTTATTTTTAAACTATGTGTCTATGTTCCTATGTGTTAATTTCAAATTAAAAAAAATAAAATGCCCTAATAGGCACATAAGTAGTTTTACCCGACTCAATAGTCACAAGGCTTTTTTCATAAGCAGGTTTTCCAAAAGGGAAAAATTTTAAGTTCGAGATGCCGAAACCTTCTCTTGGAATACCCAATGTATATTCCATTTGTTTGTCGTCATTTTCATCGTGCAAAAACGAAACGGCATAAGTGCCTGGCGGAAGGTCAATCTGTGTGCTGGCTTTGTTTCCGATGATAGCCGCTTCACCAAGCGCAAAATAGCCTTTTGTATCTAAAAAGTATGTTTTGTCATTGTAAATAGCAAAACGGATATGACCGTTTGTATTGCGAAAACGACTGCCTTCAATCTGCAAAGTGCCTTTGGTTTGTGAAAAAATAGGCATATAAAAAGAGCAAAATAAGAACATTGACAAAGCGAAAATCTTCATAAAAATGATATTGTTAATTTGTTTTTGATGGATGATTTATGTGTAAAGATATACTGATAAAAACTTTCTTTCAGCTGTTCAACAATGATTTTAACGGTTTTGTTTTTGATGAAATTTAAAAATTACACATTATGAAATACGTCATAGGACTCGATTATGGGTCTGATTCCGTCCGTGCATTAATTGTTAATGCAACAAATGGAGCAGAAGTTGCGACCCATGTTTTCTATTATCCCCGTTGGAAAAAGGGTATGTATTGCGATCCCGCACAATCTCAATATCGCCAACATCCCTTGGATTATCTCGAAGGTTTGGAGACAGCAATAAAGCAGGCTTTGGCACAAGTCGGCAAAGAAGTCGCTCAAAACGTTGTAGGCATTTCAGTTGATACAACGGGTTCAACGCCCGTTGCGGTTGACTGCTCAGGCACCCCCCTCAGTATGTTGCCCGATTTTAAAGACAATCCAAATGGGATGTTCATCCTTTGGAAAGACCATACGGCTAATCAAGAGGCATTGGAAATCAATGAATTAGCGCACATCAATGATATTGATTTCACAAAATACGTTGGTGGTATTTACTCCTCCGAGTGGTTTTGGGCAAAAATATTGCGGACGTTGCGGGTTGATGAACAAGTGAGAAAAGCCGCTTTTTCATGGGTTGAACATTGCGACTGGATTTCTGCTGTTTTGACTGGCAACACCGACCCCCTCAGTATGCGCCGTTCAAGATGTGCCGCAGGGCATAAAGCCATGTGGCACGAAGCCTTTGAAGGTCTGCCAAGCGAAGCGTTTTTGACGAAACTGGACTCACTTTTGGCTGGTTTGCGTGAGCGTCTTTATCGTCATACTTATACGAGTGATTTGCCAATGGGCAAAATTTCAAAAGAATGGGCTGCCAAATTGGGTTTGCCAGAAAATGTCGTCATTGGAGTCGGTGCTTTTGATGCCCACATGGGCGGCGTTGGGGCGCATATCGAGCCTTACACTTTCGTCCGCGTCATGGGTACTTCGACGTGTGATATGTTGATTGCACCCACAGAAGAGGTCGGCCATTTACTCATAAAAGGCATTTGTGGACAGGTGGACGGCTCTATTTTGCCCAATATGTTGGGTATGGAAGCGGGTCAATCTGCCTTTGGCGATGTGTATGCGTGGTTTCAAAACGTCTTAGCTTTTCCGCTACGCGAATTTTTGAGTGAACAACAAGCCAATGAAATAACCGCTCAAATCATTCCAAAACTTTCTGCAAAAGCGGCTGCACTACCCCTCAGTAAAAACGACCCCATCGCCCTCGATTGGTTCAACGGACGGCGTACACCCGATGCCAATCATACCTTAAAAGGAGCAATAACAGGCTTAAATTTGAGCAGCGATGCGCCCATCATTTTCAAAGCCTTAGTCGAAGCTACGGCTTTTGGTTCAAAAGCCATCGTTGACCGTTTTATCACAGAAGGCGTTGGTATTCAACAAGTTGTAGCGATTGGTGGCGTTGCCAAAAAATCACCTTTTGTCATGCAAACCCTTGCCGATGTTTTGAATATGCCAATAAAAGTCGTGAAATCAGAACAGGCGTGTGCGCTCGGTGCAGCGATGTGTGCCGCCGTTGCCGCAGGCATTTATTTGACGATGGAAGATGCACAATTAGCAATGTCTTCGGGTTATGATGCGGAATATTATCCGCAAGCGGAAAAAGCAGCGATTTATGCGATTTTGTATGAGAAGTATGTGAAATTGGGTGGTTTTATTGAAAATGAATTGTTTAATTAACACATAGGCATATAGGACACATAGCTTTTTAATTCCTTACAGGATGACAAAAAGCTATGTGTCCAATGTGGCTATGTGTTTTATAAAAATAAAATGAATTTAAAATATCTAAAAGAAGCCGTTTACGAAGCCAATATGGAAATCCCCAAACAAAAACTGGCGATTTATACCTTTGGCAATGTATCAGCGATTGACCGAAACGAGGGCATAATTGCTATAAAACCAAGCGGAATTCCTTATTCTGACCTAAAAGTGGACGATATTGTACTGGTGGATTTAGACAATAGGGTAGTGGAAGCGGCTGCCAAACGTCCTTCATCAGATACCAAAACGCACGTCCTTTTGTATCGAAATTTTGATAAAATTGGCGGCATTTGCCACACACATTCCACGTATGCGGTGGCATGGGCGCAAGCGATTCGCGCGATTCCGAATCTCGGTACAACTCATGCCGACCACCTTACCCCCTCAGTACCCGTGACCGATGTGATGACCGACGAAATGATAAAAGGCGATTATGAGCATGAAACAGGCAATCAAATCCTCGATATTTTCAAGCGTGAAAACCTATCGCCCGAAGAGGTGGAAATGGTTTTAGTCGCTTGTCACGGCCCTTTTACGTGGGGTAAAACAGCGATGAAAGCGGTTTATAATGCAGGTGTTTTAGAAGAATTGGCAAAAATGGCTTTGTTGACATTGCAGATAAATCCACTCACGCCGCCCATCAAACAGGCTTTGATGGATAAGCATTATTTTAGAAAACATGGGGCGGGGGCGTATTATGGGCAGTCGGGTTGTTGACACGAATTACACAGATTTCACGAATTGGCTGATTAGGATTATTGGTTATTTTGATTCTTTAAATCGTAAAATTAGCGTAATTCGTGGCTTAAAATAAAATTCATGATTATCATCAAAAGGCTTGTTCAATCCCTTGTTTTACTCCCCGTTTTTTTGCTGTTGTATATCAACGGCAAACTCTACTATTCCCCAAATTTTATAACAGAAGGTCAATCAGTTTACAATCAAGACGTACTTTCACAATTACATTATCTCAAAAACGAGTTGTACAACAACCAAGCTGGGCAAAAAATGCAAGCCTTATTTCCCGAAGGTTTTGTATTTACAACAGTTCTTTATGGCTTGGCATGGACGGATTTTGTAGCGCATATTGAGAAAAATCATCGGCTTTTTCAAGAGGCAAATGAAGAGATAAAATGGAGTATTGAGCAAATAAATTCAGAAAGCACTAAAGCTATCTTTTCTGATGATTTGCCTTTAAAATATGGGGCGTTTTACAATGGTTGGAGTACATATTTGATGGGTAAGTATTTGATAATAAACGATTTAGATAAAAGAGATACGGCTATATAAAATGCTTTTAAAACCCAATGTCAAGCGATTAATCAAGCCATTAAAGAATCGAAATTAACCTATTTAGAATCAGAATTAACTTATTTAGAATCTTATCACTATAGGGCTTGGCAAGCCGATAATATCTTATGTTTGGCAAGTTTGTCTCAACATGACAAAATTTACCCCCCTCAGTATAATACGACAATTGTTGATTGGTTAACTAAAATAAGAGCACATTTAGACCCAAAAACAGCTTTGATCCCGCATAGCTTTGAAAGCGATTGGAAGAAGGGATTAGAAGCATATATAGAAAATGAACGACGCTTATTTATTAATGAAGTAGAACCAGAATTTAATGGTGCACGCGGCTCGTCTCAAAGCCTCATCAATTGTTTTTTACCCGATATTGATTCAGTTTTTGCAAAAGACCAATTTGGAAAATATAAAAAGCATTTTATCGAATATAAATTTGGCTTACCCGCAGTGCGTGAATATCCAAAAGGTATTGATAGTGAAGGAGATGTGGACTCCGGACCTGTTATTTTGGGAGTAGGAACGGCAGCTTCGATAGTTGCTATCCGAGCAATGGCTGAAAATAAAGAAGCAGAATTTTATATACCTATTCGCAACAGTATTGAGGCTTTTGGTTTTCCAAACAGTTTTGGGTTTGGTAAAAAATACGTCTTTGGTGAATTGGCGGTTGCAGATGCTTTTATTGCTTGGGGCAATGCAAAATCTGCTCAAAATCTACCCAATCCGCCTTTTTTTTGGCGAATGGCATTTCATTTACTTTCTTTGCTTGTAATTGGGTTGATTTGTTGGTTGGTCTATAAGTTGTAAACTTGGAGCAAAATGAAAGTATTCAAATGATTTTTAGAAAAGCCGAAAAAAACGATGTCGCAACCATAGCCAACCTCCATGCCGAAAGTTGGCGCAAAACATACCGAGGCATGATGAGCGATGCCTACCTCGACGGCAATGTATTTGCCGAAAGACAAACGCATTGGCAAAACCGATTGGGTACACCAACAGAAAATCAATATATTTTAGTAGCTGAAAATGAAGGTGAATTGCTTGGTTTTGTCTGTGTTTACGGTGCAGATGATACCAAATGGGGCAGTTTGATTGACAATTTACACGTCCGACCCGACTTAAAAGGGCAAGGTATAGGCAAACAATTAATCCAAAAAGCAATGGTTTGGGCGAAGGAAAATTATCCGAAACAAGGCGTTTATCTATGGGTTTTTGAAGCCAATTTGCCTTCTCGTGGGTTTTATGAAGCGATGGGTGGTGTGAATGTCGAACGCGTTTTGCACCACAATGAGGATAATACTGAGGGGTATGCGTTGCGATATGTTTGGTAAAAGAAGACACGAATTGCACAAATTACACGAATTCTTTGTCATCCTGCAAGGAACTAAATTCGTGTAATTTGTGAAATACGTGTTGATACTAAGCAATCGCTTTTTTAGCAAAATCTGACAAAATTAACTGTCCACTTATTGCTGCACGTTCTTCTAAAAGCGTATCCCAATTTTCAGTGCCTTGCCACAAAACGGCTTTGAGTTGCCGCATCGCTTCGGGGCTTGAATTAACCAGTTTATCTGCAAAATAGGTGATATAAGCGTCCAAACGTTCTGTTGATTCAAAAACTTCGGTAAACAAGCCTTTGTCTTTTGCCCATTCTGCTGTACACCATTCAGTCGCATTAATTGCCATTTGAGAAAACGCAGACAAGCCCAATTTACGCTCAACGGCAGGACCGATGACAAAAGGTCCAATGCCAATCGCCAATTCGCTTAATTTTATCGTCGCATTCACGGTTGCCAAACAGTAATCGGCTGCGGCTGCCAAACCGACACCGCCGCCCACAGCCTTGCCATGTATGCGTCCGATGATGAATTTTGGACATGTGCGCATTGCATTGATGACATTGGCAAAGCCTAAAAAAAACTGTGTGCCGCTTACCGTATCTTGAACAGCTTTCAATTCATCGAAACTCGCCCCTGCGCAAAACGTTCTATCGCCTTCACTTTTCAAAATGACGACCAATACTGAGGGGTCATTTCCAACAGCCGTAATTTGTTCCGTCAATGCGGTTAACAAATTGGCTGGTAATGAGTTATGTGCGGGGTGAAAGAATGAAATGGTGGCGATGCCGCCGTTTATCGTCGTGTTGACGTGACCTAACTGTGTGTTATCCATATTTTATGAGTTTTGAATTTTGGGTTTTGAGTTTCGTGTTACTCAAAACACGAAACCTAAAACCCAAAACTATTTTTTCCTAACCATCGTCATTATCGTCGCCAAAGCCACCGTTTCACCCGTTTCGTCATACACATCAACCAGCCATTTAACGATGCCCCGTGGCGGCAAGGTATCATTTTCTTTTTGTTCAACGGCTGTTTTTTCTTTACATGTAAACCGCACGCAAATTGTTGAATTAGGATAAACAGGCTTTGTAAAACGGCAATCATCAAGACCATAATTCAACAAAACAGGTCCTTTTTTAGGCTCGACAAAAAGCCCGGCGGCACGAGACAATATGTAATAACCATGTGCAACGATGCCTGTAAAAGGTGTGCCTTCTAAAGCTGTTGGGTCGGTGTGGGCATAAAATTTATCGCCTGTTAATTCTGCAAAATTGGCAATATCGGCTTCGGTTATGGTGTGTTTTTCCGTAATCAGCGTTTCGCCAATCTCTAAATCTTCAAAATATTGCAAAAATGGGTGTTTGTCTTTGAGAATATAAGCACCACCCACTTGATAGTTTTGCGTCACTTTTGAAATCATTGTCGGATGCCCTTGAACCGCAACACGTTGCAAATAATGAAAAACGCCTCGTAAACCGCCCATTTCCTCGCCACCTCCGGCACGACCGGGTCCTCCATGTGTCATCAACGGCATCGGTGCGCCATGACCTGTGCTTTCGGGGGCAGATTCACGATTTAAAAACAAAATTCTGCCATGAAAAGCCCCTGCGTTCATCAAATATTCCCTGCATACTGAGGGGGAGTAACTGCAAATTGTAGAGACTAAAGAGCCTTTGCCTTTGTTTGCCAAAGCAATTGCTTCGTCCAAATTATTGTAAGGCATCAGCGTTGCAACGGGTCCAAACGCTTCAATTTCATGGCTTTCTGTATTGTTAAATGGCTTTTCATTGAGCAAAAGAATAGGTGGCAAAAACGCACCGTCTATTTTATCAGCGCCCACAACCTCAAATTTTTCTAAATTGCCGACAACGATAGCCGAAACGGTTAACAGTTTTTTGATATTCTCATGCACCCGTTGCCGTTGCGTTTGATTGACCAAAGCACCCATGCGCACGCCTTTTACTGAGGGGTCGCCAATTGTCACTTTTTGCAATTCAATACCGAGAGCAATTTGAACATCTTCCAATATTTTGGACGGAACAATAATACGCCGCACTGCCGTACATTTTTGTCCCGTTTTGAGAATCATTTCGTTACGGACATTTTTTATAAAAATATCAAATTCAGGCATATCAGGCGTAATGTCTTCTCCTAAAATCATGGCATTGAGCGAATCGGCTTCCATCGTAAACGGAACAGAAAGGTCATTGATGCGAGGCAGACCCCGCAGTAATTTGCCCGTCGAAGCCGAGCCTGTGAATGTCACAACGTCTTGCATAGTGACAAAATCCAAGATGCCATGACCACGTCCGCCAATAAATTGCAAAGCACCATCGGGCAAAATACCGCTTGAAACGATATCTTTAACAACCGATTCCGTTACAAAAGAAGTGATTTCGGACGCTTTTACGATGGCAGGAACGCCCGCCAACCAATTGATGGCACATTTTTCGAGCATACCCCAAACTGGAAAATTAAAGGCATTGATATGTATCGCCACGCCTTGTTTCGGTACGCAGACGTGTTGACCGATGAACGTACCTTCTTTCCCCAATTTTGCAGCCGCACCGTCCACATAAAAAGTCTCGTTGCCCAACAACCGCCGCAAACTTGCATACGCAAACAAATTGCCGATGCCACCGTCAATATCAATCCACGAATCCGTTTTTGTCGCACCTGTGAGTGCCGACACCTTATAGTAATGTGGTTTGCGTTCCGTCAAGTACAAAGCGAGTTTTTTGAGCATCATGCCACGCTCAAAAAACGTCATTTGCCGCAAAGCTTTTCCGCCGACGTTGCGGGCATAATCGCACATCGCGCCATAGTCCGAAAAGTCACCAGCAACGCTTACCAAGTTGCTGTTGAGGGCGTTATACTGAGGGGTCTCCGAGCCTGTTGGGAGATGCCATTTGCCAAGAGCGTAATTTTGTAATTTGGTCATAAGTATTTGAATTTCAATTCTTATCAGTATTTAAAATCGGATATTGAACATTTGCAGGAAAATCTTTTTCCCATGGAAATACACCTTTGACAGTTGGATAAATAATTTGAGCGACTGGAAAATCATCATTTTTATAGAACCATCTTGCCCAGCCAAAATAATCGGGATAGAATTTTTTATCAACTTCAACAACCATGCAATCAAAATGATCTAAAATATCTGAATTGAAAGCACCCAATTTCAGGCTTTTCCCTTTTTTATAGTCGTAACAGATATTGTTTATAAGTACATGAGCCAACTCTGTTTTAAGTCCAATAATAATAATTTCGGGCAATTGAAAATTTTTAAAAAGCCCAATTGAATAAGTAAAAGGTGGCTCTTTTTGTAGATTTTCCCCGCCAAACACAGAAACAACATGACATCCATATTTTTCTACGTGATCAAATACTTCTTGCTCGCTTGCTGTCATAGACTTATTAATTTTTATTCGTTAAAATATTTCATTTTTATAAACTTCAACTTTCCGACCATCGGGGTCTTGCAAAATTGCACACATTCCAAACGCCGTTTCTATCGGTTTTGAGACAATAAAATCACTCAAAATTGCTATTTTTTCATCAAAATCTTCAATTTTAAAACCCAATCGCGTCGAAATATCCGCTTCTTTTTGACCCCTCAGTAAAGGATATATTTCAAAAATGGTTTCGCCAATTTTTGCTGAATAGTGATAAACGCCTTGCTCGTGTCTATGATAGTCAAATTCTAAACCTAAAAGTTTATAGAAATTCACCAAGCGAGACATATCTGGGGTGCGAATAACAAGAAGGTTTAAAATCATAACGAATGGATATTTTTAACGAATAAAGAATTGAAAAAGAGCCCCAATAATCAACCCTATCAAAACGAATCCTAAAACTTTAGCCAATACATTGAAGGTTTCATCTACAACGGGCAGTTTTAGAAACCTAAATACGGGTTTCAATAGGAATTCAATAATTGATAAAGCGATAACCTCAAAAATGATGTATGCTAAAAATTCAAATAAAGCTTCAATCATGTTTCTTCAACAAAGGTTTAATCGTATCCCGAAACGTCATAACATTCTCCGTTGTCCGATAAGCCGTTCCTTTGAAAATGGCGACAATATCACCTTTCTCATTTTTTGTCATAATGTCATAAACGCTTACTTTGTTGCCTAAATGCACTTCTTTGGCTTCAACGGTCAATACATCGCCTTCATTTGCAGATTTTGTAAACGTTATAGAAACATCTAATGCCAATGCCACACGTCCATACGAATTGCACGCAAAGGCAAAAGCCGAGTCCGATGCCGAAAACACCACACCGCCGTGAATGATGCCAAAACCATTCAACATATCGGGTTTGACGGTAAAATGCAAGCGGCAGCCCCCCTCAGTAATTTCGTCAACGACCAAACCAAGCCAACGACTGAAAGCATCGGTTTCGAGCATTCTTTCTAAAACCTGTTGTGGTTTGGTCATTTTTCGTAGAAATTTTGATTGTTATTAAGCATTTTTCTCAAAAGTGGCGAGCAACGATAACGGTCTTCTCTATACAATTCATACAATTCATCGAGCGTTTTGACCACATTTTCGATGCCTAAATCATCTGCCCATTGCAACAATCCTTTTGGATAATTGACACCGCGTTTCATGGCTGAATCAATATCGTCACGAGTCGCTATTTGCCAAAACAAAGCATCTGCGGCTTCATTAATGAGCATGACAACGATGCGGTGAACGATTTTTTTGCCTAAATTTCTGTCAAAATCGCTTTTATACTGAGGGGGAGCATTTTCATAATTATAAAAGCCTCGACCCGATTTTCGACCTAAAAAACCCGCTTCAACAAGGCGTTTTTGCGTAAAAGAAGGCTTATAACGAGGGTCAAAAAACATGGCACGCCAAACGGATTCCGTTACGGCATAGTTGACATCGTGTCCAATAAAGTCCATTAATTCAAACGCACCCATGCGAAAGCCGCCTATTTCTTTCAAACTGCGGTCGATTGTTTCAATATCAGCCATGCCTTCTTCAAAAATGCGCAACGCCTCGCCATAAAAAGGTCGGGCAACTCGATTGACGATAAAGCCAGGGGTGTCTTTTGCCAAAACCGTTGTTTTACCCCAATCGTCAATGATGCGTTTTGAACGCTGTAATACTGAGGGGTCGGTTTGAAGGGCGGGAATGATTTCAACTAAAGGCATCAACGGCGCAGGGTTAAAAAAATGAATACCAATGACCCGTTCAGGCTTTTGACAAGCGGCTGCAATAGACGTGATGGACAACGACGAGGTATTGGTTGCCAAAATACACGTATCAGAAACGTCCAATTCCAACTCCGCAAAAATGGATTTTTTGATGTCTAAATCCTCAATAACCGCCTCGATGATGAGGTCAGAATTGCCGAGACTTGATAGCCTTTCGGCAGGTTTTAGGCGGTTCAAAATGTCCGCCGCTTCGTCCTTTGTCAAACGTCCTTTTTCAAGAATGCGCAACAAATTTTTAGCAATCAACTGCCGTCCACGTTCCAAAGCATGGTTGTCTGCATCGTAAATGCGGACTTCGCACCCTGCCGTTGCGGCGACTTGTGCGATGCCGCTGCCCATT
>JAYSQG010000300.1:0-38170 GCA_043721685.1 Saprospiraceae bacterium
CGGTTCAACTGTTTCACGCCACCTGAACCGACGAGCAAAGTCGTGCGGGATAACCAACTTAAATCTGACATACTATAAGGATGAAAAATAAATGATAAAAGATGAATATTCAAAACTTGGGCGAAATTAACACCCCTCAGTAAAAAGGCAGTATTTTTTTGCAAATAAGAAGCAAATCAGTGAAAAAGATGCTAATAACCACATTTGAGGTCAGGACATGAGCTATTTTTATTGTATGTGAACTCATCGTTACCTCAATCTTAATTCATTGACCGCCATAGTCATACTTTTTGACCAAAATTTATATTTGTCAAAAGCCTTTTTCGGTGATAATTGTTTTGTGGAATCTGGAAATCCATTAAAAACCCCTTGAAGTGACCCTTGTTTGGGTACAAGGCTTTCAATTATGGGGTGAGTGCCTATACCTTTGCAGCAGAAATTAGTTGTTGATGTATAAAGATATTATCAACGCACATAAAGAGAAATAAACGATTCATTTTTGCCGGCAGTAGTCGTTTATTGAAATCACCTAATTGTTTAACAAATTTTAAAAATTCAAAGTTATGAAATCGAAAATCATTTTTCTTGCAACTTTGGTCGCCGTGTTCTTCACAACCCAAATCAACGCAACCGTCAGCACAACACCTTTATTTGACGGTACAAATGTGAATTTTAGCACGATTGACAAAACGCTCAAAATCAGCGTCCGTAATGTAGAGGCTGAATCCATCGCCATTTATTTGGAAGATACTGAGGGGGTCAGTTTGGTTAGCGAAACGGTTAAAGTAACACCGAACTTCGTTAAGGCTTACCGCTTAGAAAATCTTCCGAATGGCAAATATCATTTCACTGTAAAACGCAACGGCGTGAAAGTCGTGCAGTATTTTGACATCACACCGATTGGTATCAGCATGTCTGACAATGAAAGGGAGGAGACCCTTTTACCCTCTTTGAAACAAAAAGGCGACAAGGTTTTTGTCAGTTCTTTTGTCAAGAAAGGCGATAAAACGTCTGTTCGAATCTTAAACAATGAAGGCGGCTTGGTGTTCGAAGACCAGTACAGTGAAGACGTTTTGCGCAAAACGTTCGATATTTCGAAACTCCAAGCGGGTATTTACTTCTTTGAGGTTCAAACTGCTGATGCAACGGAGTATTTCACGGTCGTTCACTAAGGTTTCTAAAATTTTAATCAAACCAATTATTTTGTAAAATGCAGAGGGGGCAGCTGATGATTTATCAGTTGCCCCCCTCAGTATTTTATTGGTAGCGTTCTAAAATCATTGAATAAGCAACCGTGAGGTTTCTCTGTCAGATTTAACAATATACATACCTCTTGGTAGGTCATCAATGTACATATCCTCATGTAACTCACGTACCAGGTTACCTAAAATATTGTAAATTCGGATAGGCTTCTCACCAAGTATGTTGACACGTGCGCCTAAGGGAGCAGGGTTAGGATAAATCACCATCTTTTTAGAAAAGACTTCGACAAATACAACCGGCGTCCGTTCTACTCGTGTCTGATATTGCTTTGTGACTCTATAGTAACCCCTTAACTTGAAATCGTCAGTGTAGTTGTACTGCTTTTTGTTTTCGCATTTGACGACACCTATTGTTTCAAAATTTACACCATCTACACTGCGTTCTACATTATAGCTAATGGTTGCATCTTCGTTCAAAACAGCCCATTCGATTAAAACTTTGTCCTCCATCCTTTTGGATGAAAAATTGAAAGGGCAATTTGTGGGACATTGTGCATTTAGAATATAGGTACTTAAAACCAAAAAAATTGTAACTGTTTTTCTCATAGTAATACTTTATTTAAATTGTGAAAAATATTGTATAGTATGTAAGATTAATAGTCGGAGATGAAGATGCAACGGATAAAGCCTGAAAAGTTGCTTGAAATCGTTGTTTATGGTACTTTATACGGGCGGTATATGTGGTAAGTTTATTCTTTTAATTCAATAGTCGTAATAATCTTTCTGGTATTAAGCCGCTATATACTTTGTTTGTGACGGCATTTTTTGAGGTGGATATATTGTTTTTGAGTTCAAGAGTTGATAAATAACAAATCAATAAATCGTTTGAGGGCATAAAAATACTGAGGGGGTAAATGATGCATTCATTTACCCCCTCAGCATTTTTCGTCATTTTCTTAATTACTCACCATTAAGATATTTACCATTACCAAGTGCTGCCATACAAACGACGATATTCACCAAAAGTAATCATGCGTTGTTGTTGTTCGTCCCAAAGTTTGTTGACGAAATACTTCAAACTACCTGTGAACGAGACCGTTGTGATGTGCTCTTGTAAAACAGGGTTTTCATCTTTGCAACGTTGCAAATTGTAGTTCGGAATCAACGAACTCAAATGATGAATGTGGTGAATGCCAATATTGCCCGTCAACCATTGAAACACGCGCGGCAACTTCCAATAGGTGCTACCACGGAGAGCAGCCATGACAAAAGTCCATTCCTCTTTCCATTGCTTATAGGCTTGCTCATGCTGATGCTGAATATAGAAAGCAAAAAACGCCATGACTGAAAAGAACAAGACAATCGGCAAGTGTATTTTGAGAAAAGTCCATGTACCGAACATTAAGAAACCACCGATGTAAAGACCCGCCATGAACAAGTTGCTAAAAACAAGAGATTTTTTAGCAAATTCAAAACCACGTTGCTTGATAGATGCAAAGCGATTGTGAATGAAAATGTAGTAAAATGAGCCTAAACTTAGTAAAACCAAAGGCATCCGAAATACACGATAGCCGAGCTTGTGCAGCTTTGGCATATTGCGAAATTCATTGACAGTCAACATGGGCATATCGCCAATATCACGAATATCTGGCTCTAAGCGACCACAGTGACCGTGGTGAAAATTGTGCGCTTTTGCCCAATATCTGTAAGGAATAAGGCTGAAACCGCTACAAACGAAGCCGATTACATCATTGACTTTTTTAGATTTAGTGAAAGACTGATGTCCACAATCATGCTGAATGATGAAAATACGCACTAAAAAGAAGGCGTTGACGAGGGCTAAACCAAGCGTTAGCCAATAAGAAAAGGACAGACTAAAATACATCAAAATCCACAAACCCACGAAGGGGAGGAACGTTGTTAATATCTGCCAAATGGCAATTTTTGTGTTTGGAATTTGATACTTTTTGACAATTTGATGCCAATTCTCCATGACATATTGGAGCGAATCATTGATTCTTTTTTCCATTAATTTATACTTTTAAAATACTTTATGCGCTTTCGAGGTGCAAAGAAAAATACTAAATGTCATATTTGGGATAAGTGTTTGCAATAAAGTCGTAAAAAATTTCTTTTTTAATAAAAAAAGGCAGAGTTAGCGAAAATACGCTTAGTTTTTAGGTAAAATGCGCCTATTTGTGCAATTCAACTTGAAAATTATCTATTACCAAAGCCCCAGTATTTTGACTCCATACATAACAACTTAACACATCTTCGGGCAAAATGTTGGAGGGGATTTCAACATAAAAATAAAGGTCTCCCCAAACATTGGTTTGTCCACCATAAATTTTAGTCGTGTTGCCAATTTTATTTTCAATACGCATACCCCGCCATTTGATTTCTTTCCCACCGCTACGAAATTCGACGACGAGCATAGATTTTTGATAAATTTCCCAAATGCTGTTTTTTGTCGAATAGGCTTGCAACATAACTTTTATATAACGCCCACCTTGCAGGTTTTTAATTTCTGTTTTGAAAGCTGGGGAAAATGCACCGACATTGACTTGATAGGCATATTGCCCATTTGTACAAGGTTGTTTTACATAATTTGTATCCAATACTGAGGGGTCTTCAAAGCCATTTTCAAAGAGTTTTTTTATTAAAGTACTTTGTTTAGGTTGCCGTTCATTGGCATCAAAGGCAACGAGCGCATTGTAATTCATTTCTGTTTTGCCAAAACTTTCTAACCAAAAAGCTGCGTTGTTTTGTTCGGAAATAAGGATTTGGCGGCTCATTTGTTCCGTTTGAAAAATGTTTAACCACGTTAAAAATCCAATAATTACAAGGAAAAAGAGAGTCAAAACCCTTGTTTTTTGCATTTTTTCAACAACAATACTGAGGGGTATCGCCAGCAAAGCGTAAATGTCAATCATGGGTCTTGAACCAAAACCGTTGATATAATTGAAACTCCACCACGAGTAAATAACGTAAATATAAATCGGTAAAATGATTGCTATGGGCAAAAAAAAGTCACGCCGTTTGCCCCGCATAATAAAAATGCCAATCAAAGAAAAAGCCATAACGGGCGTGTAAATCAACCAACCGTTATTGAAACCAATCAAACCTTCTCGGATGTGCGGATGTAAAAAATCGAATTTAAAATAGTCGCCGTAACTGTTGAAAATCCAGTTATCTGTGACATATTTCCAATATAAAAACTGAGGTAAAAAAGGTAGAAAAAAAGCCATAAAAGCAACAGTTACGCTTGCTCTTTTTGACCAAAATAAGTGTAGTTTCTCTAAAAAAGACTGCTTTGAAGTAATTCTATACAATAAAGGAATGAGCATAAATAAGACATCCGTAGGGCGAATGAGGGTCATCAGACCGCCAATGAAACTCAAGCCTATTAAGTATTTATTTTGCGCTGTTTCATGCCATTTTATTGTAAAAAACACTAAAATAGTCAATAAACAAAATAAATACGAATGCGCCATGAAGCCGTTGAAGGCTGTGAAATAGTATAAATTGGTTGTCAGAAGTGTGATTGCTAAGACTGCACTCGTCGTCTTTTCTGTAAAGGACATCAACAGTATTTTCCTTAAAAACCACAATCCTGACATCACATAAAACAAATTACCCAACAACAACATGAACCGATAGGGCAACGAATAACCATCTGCCGCAAAGCCCGAAGGGTGGGCGAGGAGGTGTGCGATTGTAAAAAAAGGCAGTTGCATCATCGCTACGCCACACGTATATATATTGACGCGATTGCCATTGGGCGCGACAACGCCAGGTATCCATCGTTCAGGCATCGTTTCTGGCGTGTAATTTTCGTCCCGATGGTCTGCCATATTTTTGGTTCGGTGGTAAGTTTGGAGTCGTAATGTCTTGAAATCATGGTGAATAAACGTCATCGGTAAATAGGCATAATAGCCCATGCTGTCGCCATTGATGAGCAACCACTCGTCCCAATTTCGGAAATGGGCAAGCGATAATAGGTTGATTATCAACAGAATACCGAGTGTTTTTTTTGACAGTGATTTCATTTTGTCCAAAAACGTTAAATACGTTCCAATAAAGCCATATAAAATCCATCGAACCCCTCAGTAGCGGGCGTGATTTTGCGCTCGTCGAGCCACTTGAAGTTTTGATTTTTTTCTAAAAAAACCTTGACTTGGTTTTCATTTTCGGAAGGTAAAATGCTGCACGTTGCATAAACCAATTTGCCACCTATTTTCACCATTTTCGAGTAGCTTTCAAGGATATTTGCTTGTGTTGTGCGAACTTCAGCGATAAAATCAGGTTGTAATTTCCATTTTGCATCGGGATTTCGGCGCAAAACACCTAAGCCGCTGCACGGCACATCGAGCAAAACACGGTCGGCACTTTCGTACAAACGTTTAATCACTTTGTTTGTCTCAATCGGACGTGTTTCGATGTTAAAAATGCCGTTTCGACGGGCGCGGCGTTGCAGTTCATCCAATTTCCACCCCTCAGTATCGAGCGAAATGACGCGCCCTTTGTTGCCCATAAGCGTTGCCAAATGCAGCGATTTACCGCCCGCACCCGCACAAGCATCAATGACACGCATACCCGATTCAACTTGTAAAAACGGTGCAATCGTTTGACTACCAGCATCTTGTACTTCAAAAAAACCATTTTTAAACAGCTCTGTTTGAAACACATTGCCCCGTTTTTTCAAAACAAGGGCATCTTTACTGAGGGGTGTCAAAGTTGTTTCCCAACCCAGTTCGAGTAGTTTTTTTTGTAAATCTAAAACAGGGATTTTTAAGGTATTGCAACGCAAAACAATGTCAGCAGGGCGGTTAATAGCCTTAATTTCAAAATTCCAAAGGTCTGCGCCCAACTCCGTTTCAGCCAAGTCGTCGAGCCAATCGGGGATAGAATTTTTAATTTTTCTATCAGCAATGGCATCATAAGCTGCTTTGAGCTTTTCGTAATCCAATTGTTTGAATGCTTCTAAATTCTGCTCTGATTTTAAAACCCAATGCACGCCAATGATGTTGTTCATTGAAGTTGGCGACACCTCACTTTCAAGGCAAAGTTCCTTATAAAGCCGCCACCAACGGACACATTCATAAGTTGTTTCTGCCAAAAAACCACGGTCACGGCTGCCCCATTTTGGGTTGGATTTGAGCATGCGCTCAATGACTTTGTCGGCATATCTACCGTTATCGAATATTTCAGTCAAAGCCTCCGAAACGGCTTTTACGAGTAGTGGGTGAAATTTCATAGAATTCAAAATTTTGGCGAAGATAGGAAAATGACCAAGTGTAAATGCTAAAATGAATGAAGGAATGACTTTTCTTTAAGGCAAACAAGAAAAAACAAGTGTTTTGTTTTGTTGAATCAAGTAGCTTATATTATCTTGCAACGTATTGATATTCAATAAATTAAAACATATATGTTGAAAATGGACTCACAACGCAGCCAAGCCGATTTATTGTGGAAAGACTTGACCACCGAATTCTATCTTGATTTTGTTTTATTTTTTTTCGGACAAAAATTGTACGATTCGATTGATACCGAAATTCCACCCGATTTTTTGGAACAGGAATTCAATGAAACATTTTTAGGTAACGAGCCGAACAAAAAAGCGGCTGATAAAATCATGCGTTTTCGTTTGAAAAATGGTGAGTCGAAATTCATTATTTTGCACATCGAATTTCAAGGAAAATCGGAAAAAGACTTTAAAATGCGTATGTTTTTGTACTTTGTTTATATAGTTGTCAAGTACAAGACATTAGATATTTCGTCGCTCGTTATCTATACGGGTCGTTCGATTCCTAAAAATCCAGACCGTTTCAAAATGGACAACTATGGCACAGAGTTTATGTTGAAATTCAATGCGTATATCGTTAAAAACCAAGAAGAAGACCAATTGTTAGGTTCTGACAACCCGTTTGCCTTAGCCGTTTTGACGAGTTTATATTTGATTAAAGCGGGTAGAAAAAGTGTTAAAAAGTTAGAATATAAGAAAAAACTCGCCGAAATTGCTGTTTCTAAGAATTACAGCAAGCAAAAGTTCTACCGATTGTTTAATTTTGTACAGTATTTAATCACACTACCAAAAGTGTTTGAATTAGAGTTTAAAAAATTTACTTCTCAACCTAAAATTAATACACAAATGCAAGCTAAAAAAGAGTTTCTAATAGATTTTCCTGTATTTTTTGGTGAAGCGGTCACTGAGATTCGTGAAGAAGGGCGTGAAGAAGGGCGTGAAGAAGGGCGCAAAGAAGAAAGAGTAAAAACCGAAAAAATTATTTTGAACCTTCATAGGACGATGGGGTTATCAGCGATTCAAATTGCGGATATGAATGACCTTTCTGTTGAATATGTTCAATCAATTATTGATAAAAACGTAAGTTAAAAAGAAGTATTTCCAAGTTAACTAAAATCTAAATTATGGAGGAAAGATTAAATATCATTGAGTCGTTTAAGCATGTCAACGGAAAACCCCAAAATGGCGTTGACAGACGAATCACGTATTCCAAAATAATGATTTTCTTTGGTTGGTTACTACTATTGTTTGTTTGGGGAAGTATCTTACTATCATTCGTGAGGGATTTTTTAGGATTAACATTATTTAGATGGGAAAAAATGGCAATGTTGGTCTTATATAGTTCATTTGCTGAAATAATGTTATTTTTACCCATATATGGATTGAAGGTACTGCAACATCAAAAAAGAATTGAAAATAATAGAGGACATTTGGTCAGCGAATCTCTAAATGTTGAATTTAAAGAAATTATAGAGAATATTAATAAGAGGCAAAAAAAATGGCTGATTGTATCTTTAATGGTTATGATTCTAATTTTGGGTTTGTGGCAAATGTTTGCAGACAACCAAAATCCTTATTGGGATTTTGCAAAAAATTCCAGTCTTATTGTTTATATGTATAACGGCTTATGACTTCTATAAAACGTATAATAAATTGACAAAAAACATCAAAAAAGCGGAAGAAAACCTATAAAAGCCTAATTAAAAAAAGAGAGAATAAAAGCCATCTTGATTATTCGAGATGGCTTTTGCTTTAAAAATGGGGTCAAATTCGGATATTTGTGCTCTTAAAATAATAAAAATGTACGAAATTTCAACCATACAAAATTGGCTCAATGCCGAGTGGCTTCTGAAAAATGAAACGACACAAGACGTTGAATATTTGGCTTTTGACTCACGCCGCATTGCTTTTCCTGAACGGACGTTGTTCCTCGCTTTGACGGCACAACGCGACGGACATGACTTTATCGCTGATGCATATCAACGAGGTGTGAGGCATTTTTTGGTATCAAAAAACATTGATACACAATCTTTTAGCGAAGCGAACATATTAAAAGTGGACGATGTACTGAGGGGTCTGCAAATCTTAGCACAACGGCATCGGGCGCATTTTCCGAACCTCGAAGTCATTGGTATTACAGGCTCAAATGGCAAAACGATTGTCAAAGAATGGTTGTTTGAATTGCTGCGCGATGATTTTAATATTGTCCGTTCACCTGCCAGTTTTAACTCCCAAATTGGGGTGCCGATGTCGGTTTGGCAGATTCGTCCTGAACATGATTTGGCGATTATTGAGGTTGGTATTTCGACAGTGGGTGAAATGGATGAATTAGCAGAGATAGTGCAACCGACGATAGGCATTTTTACGAATTTGGGCGCAGCACACGATGCGGGGTTTTCGTCTCGTTCAGAAAAATTGAATGAAAAATTTAAACTTTTCCATAAGGCTAAATCATTGATTTTCAATGATAATGAAACAAATCATGCCATTTCGTTATCGTTGAGTCAAACAAAAAAAATAAGCTGGTCGGAAACGGAAACAGCAGATTTAAGTATCAAAGAAAAGCATTTACAAACGGATGGTTCTACAAAGATTAATGCTGTTTTTCAAGGAGAAAACATTGAAGTCCATTTGCCATTTAGCGATAAAGCGATGCTTGAAAACGCTTATTTGTGTTGGTTGACGATGTTGGCTTTGAAAACACCCCCCTCAGTATGTGCGGTTCGTTTGAGTCGTTTGGCGGCTTTGGCGATGCGTCTCGATGTCCGTTCGGGCATGGGCGGCTCGATTATCGTCAATGATTCTTATAGCAACGATTTGACTTCATTGGCGATTGCACTCGATGTTTTGGTACAAAAAAGCCGTCATTTAACACGTATTGTAATATTGAGTGACTTGTTGCAAACCATAGGCGATGTTAAAATGGTGTATCAACAAGTCGCTCAATTATTGGTAGAAAAAGGTATTCAAAAACTCATTGGTATTGGTGATACGATTGGTTTGATAAAATATTTTTTACCGCAAAGTATTGAATTTCAATATTTTAATACAACAAATTCTTTTTTACAGGCTATCAATTATCCTGATTTTCAACAAGCGGTCATACTCATCAAAGGTGCGCGGTTGTTTGGTTTTGAGCGTATTGCAGCCCGACTTTCATCCAAAACGCATAAGACGGTTCTGGAAGTTAACCTCGATGCTTTGGGATATAATCTGTCTGTTTTCAGAAATTTACTGAGGGAGGTGAATGAAGCGAGTAACGTAAGTGACGGGGTGATTTCAAATCACCCCGTCACTAAACAACCAATACCCAAGCTGATGGCAATGGTCAAGGCATCGGCTTATGGGAATGGGGCGGATGAGGTGGGGCATTTGCTCGAACAGCGTGGCGTGGATTATCTCGCTGTGGCTTATGCGGACGAAGGGGTGAACTTGCGCAAAGCGGGCATCAAGTTGCCGATTATGGTGATGAATCCCGAAGTAGCGAGTTTTGATACGATGGCACGTAATGACCTTGAACCAGAAATTTATTCGATTGGTCTGCTTGAAGATTTTGATAAGTTTGTTTGGAATACAATTGATGAACAAAATCCAGATATGGGAGACATGACCTTTAAAATTCACTTGAAGTTAGATACGGGTATGCACCGTTTGGGTTTTGAAAGTGTTGATATTCAAAGAGTTGTAAATATTTTAACACAAAATACGCATATTCACATTGCCGCTATTTTTACGCATTTGGCAGCAACGGATGGACCTGAACATGATGGTTTTACGGACAAACAAGTGGCTCGTTTTGTGGATATGTACGACCAAATTACTGAGGGGGTCGGTTACAAACCAATGCGGCATGTGCTTAATTCAAGTGGTATCGTCCGTTTTCCACAGTATCATTTTGACATGGTTCGATTGGGGCGCGGGATGTACGGCGTTGCAAGTTCGCCTGAGATGCAGGCAAAATTGCAAGTTGTTCAGACTTTGAAAGCAACGATTTCGCAAATTAGAAACGTACCTCAAACGGAAACAGTTGGTTATTCGCGCAACGGCATTTTGACCCGAGACAGTCGCATTGCAACGATTTCTATTGGTTATGCCGATGGTTTGCGTCGAACAGCGTCAGCGGGCAAATTTTCTGTTTATTTACACGGGAAGTATGCGCCGACTGTTGGCAATGTCTGTATGGATATGACGATGATTGACGTGACGGATATTCCAGAAGCACGTGAAGGCGATGAAGTTGAGGTTATGGGTGCCCATGTGACGATACAGTCCTTTGCCGATGCGCTGGGTACGATACCACATGAGGTATTTACGAATATTTCGGAGCGGGTGAAACGGGTTTATTTTCAGGAGTGATAGGAACAATACTTGTCTGACAGGCAGAAAAATATATTTGAATACCAATAAAACAATATAAATGCTCAAAATTGGAAAGATAATTGCCCTTATTCTAAATTATATAGAATAAAAAAAAGTATTGTACTTTATAATTATTTTTAAAAATGAATAATTGCAACATTCAAATACATTTTAATCAACTTTAAACCTTTCCGAATGTCTAGCACAAAAATCCTTTGTATTGCAAAAAGATCCTTCTTTGTTCTCGTCTTTTTCCTTTTTTTGAATGATGTAAAGGCTCAAAACCAGTCGTTTGGCGGCGGCATTGGTGTCAATTCCCTTTTCAGCAATGGGGTGAATCTGCAAGAAAAAAACAATTTACGCTCTGGATTATATAATACCCAAAAGACATTTGGTAAGCCTCAATTGAGCTTAAATATTGATTATAATTTCCCTAATAAGTTGTCTAACAAAATGTTAGCAAAAATCTACAATCCCATTTTTTCTAGTCCACATCTTCAACTGAGGGGTCAAATGATGTTTAATCAATTTCGAATTGATACCGATAAAAACAATTCTATTTTGAGCTTTGGTGGTAGTCTTTTGTATTTTCTAAAGGCTCAAGATGTGGGTAAGAGTTCAAATTTTTTCCTTGAAACAGGCTATAAAGCGGCTTTGAATAATGCGAGTTTTGACCCTTTTCATTGCTTTGTTTTAGGCGTTGGGATGCGCCATAGTATTGGTAATGATTGGATTTTGCAAACGAATATCAACTATACATTTGCTTTAAGTGACTATATTGATCAATACGGTGTGAAAGGATTTTCTTTTAAAAATTCAGACGGATATGCTTTATTCAATATTTCAATTTTGAAGCCATTCTTTAACGTTATAGAAAAAGGGGCACTTGATAGAGCGAAAGATTCTTTGGGGATGGCGCGCAGTTTTGCTGTGCAAGCGATTGAAAAAGGGCAAAAAGTGACTGAAAATGTAAAATTCATCCAAGAATCCGTTAAACCATTGCTCGAAAAAACACTAAAAGATAAAGCTTTGGCTTTTAAAATTTCTGAAACAGCTTTGGCAATCAGTGATAAAGCGCAATCAATCCGCTTAAAATTAAAAAAGAGCATGGGGTTAGACATAGCTGAACGCGAAATAGACAGCTTAAAAACGCTCACTTCCACTTTGTCTATTGATCGGCTTGTTGACTATGATTTGGCAAGTGATGTGCATGTTATTGAGCGTGATATTGCTAAAAAAATTCAAGAATTACAGACCGATATTCAAGAAACAAAACAAAACTTAAAATGGACTTACCAATATTTACCGTTTTTGAAAGACTTGGAAAAAGAAGTTCAGCGCATAAATGTAAAAGAAGCGGGAGAGGCGCGCATAATCATAACAAAAGTTGAACAAGCGATGGGCATTGCACAAAAAGAATATGAAGCGGCACATAATAATGTTGGACAAATCAAAAGCCTGTTTGAAAAAGCAGGAAATAATTTGAATAATGCCATTGAAGAGGTTGAAAAAACAGAAAATGAGTTTAACGTTTTGAGAAAACTTTGATACTTGATCATGTCTTTTTTAAAGATTGCGCATAAGGTTTAACCAATCTTTAGGAACAAGTGTAGGTTTATTGACAAAATTAACGTAAAACAACTTGTTTGCCTGTCACAAACTTAATTTTTTAGGGCTTAATTCAAACAATATAAACCCTCAATATTGTAGCGATAATCATTACTCTTAGCTACTATTGGGAATAAATGAGTATTACTTTATTGAACATATATCTGTATTATAAATTGAAATTAACCTTAATTTTTCAAAATGCTTAACGAAAACATTCTCCGTACAGGAAAGAAAACTTTCCTTTTTCTAACTTTCGTCCTTTTTTTGAACCACTTAGAAGCGCAAAATCAATCTTTTGGTGGCGGCATTGGTGTCAATTCTATTTATTGCAATGGCGTTAATTTGCTAGAAAACCAATATTCACGATATGGTTCAACTAAGGATAATCCAAAGGCGTTCAGTAAACCTCAGATGAGTTTGAATGTTGACTATAATTTTCCTACAGAATTGTCTAAAAAATGGGGTTTTTTAAGAAAAATCTACAACCCAATTTTTTCAAGTGCCCATTTCCAGGTGAAGGGTCAAGCTATGTTCAATCAATTTCGTATTGATAAGAACAATAACAATTCTATTTTGACCTTTGGTGGCAGTCTTTTGTATTTTCCAGTGTCTCTAAATAGAGGCAAAGATTTTAATTTTTTCCTTGAAACAGGCTATAAAGCGGCTTGGAACAATGCGATTGACGACCCTTTCCATTGTGCTGTTTTGGGTATTGGTGCGCGGCACCATTTGGGAAATGATTGGATTTTACAGACTAATTTCAATTACACTATTGCCTTTTATGACTATATTGATCAATATGGCTTGAAAGGATTCACAGTTGATAGTCGGGAAGGCTATGCTTTATTTAATGTTTCAGTCTTGAAGTCAATCTTTAACAAAACAGAAAAAAGAGGACTCGACAGAGCGAAAGATTCGTTGGGGATGGCGCAAACTCTTACTGTACAAGTGATTGAAAAAGGACTGAAAGTGACTAAAAATGTGAGATCTATCGAAGAATCTCTCCGACCGTTACTCGAAAAAACACAGAAAGACAAAGCATTGGCATATAAAATTTTCGAAACGGGTTATAACATCGGTGAGAAAGCGATCTCAATTCGTGTAAATCTGAAAAAAGGGAAAGAGTTAGATGCAGCTGACCGCCAAATAGACAGCTTAAAAACGCTCATTTCAACTTTGAATATTTCTCGCCTTGTTGATTATGATTGGGCAAACGATGGGCATGTTTTTGAGCAAGATATTGCCCAAAAAATCCATGATTCTGAGAACGATATTCAAGAAATGAAACAAAATCTAAAGCTCTCTTTTGGCTATTTACCTTCTTTGAAAGCAATGCTACAAGACGTTCAGCGTTTTAAAGTGAAAGAAGCTGGGGATGCTAGCCTTGCTGTGATTAGTATCGAGCAAGCGGTAGTTATAACTCAAAAAGAATATAATGAAGCAAGTAATAATGTGAAGGAAATCCAATTGTCGTTTGATAAAGGAGAAAAAAATATCAAAAACGCACTTGATGAGATCGAAAAAACAGAGAAAAAGATTGCTGAATTGAGAAAGGAGGAAAAACCTGTGATATCGGTGCCGCAAAAACGCAAAACTAAAAAAAATTAAAACAATCCCAAAAGCTGTAATTAATTGATTTTGAAATAGATAGCTATTAATTTTTGTTCAGAATCAAATACTTAATTTCAAATAAAGCGAGCACCTAGAAAATGTGATTCATTCTCTAAATGCTCGTTTTTTATTGAAACCTACAAGACGTTGCTACAACTTTTAATATGGACAAGCATAAGTCGCTTTTTTACATTTTTCGACTGAAATATTAACCGCACATGAAACGTCTTGACTGTTGAAAGCATTCTCTACTCTAATACTATACGAACCTACTCTTTTTACAAAAATACCGCTTTTTGCATGTGGTTTTACTGTTACTTGTAGGGAATTATTGAGGAAAAAATTGCGGGTTTCATTGGTGTTGTTCTGAAAAACAAGTTCGCCTTCTTGCTTAGTACTGCATGGTGCAGTATCAGAATCTAATGTTCCAGCACATATTCCTGCTGTAAGAATGATAAATGATAAAATGGCGCAACTGATAATGTGGATGCCAATTTTTAGATTTTTCATGATGATTAGTTTTTTTTAATGATGAAATAATAACTATTTACTGAGGGGGGTATGTTGTGTATAAGCATTATTAATTAAAACCTATTCTTGAGTTAAAATCATACGGTTGGTAGCAATCACTTTGTCATCGGCAATTAGTGTGTAGATATACATACCGGCTGCCAATGCATTTGGCTCAAATTTCACTTCGTTTTGTCCAATATTTAAAGCCATGGATTTGACAGGTTTACCACTCATATCGTATATATTTAAGACGGCTTTTTTAACAGACCAAGCCAATTTATAACGGATAGTTGTGATGGTAGAAAAAGGGTTTGGTGAGTTTTGGAACAACTCGGCCTTGTCATCTGAGATACCACTTTTTGAGGCGTTTGCTTGCCTCAAATCCGTTAATTGTTCTTCAAGTTCTTGAATTTTATTATTCAATTCTTGAACTGCTTTGATGAGTGGCATGGTCAAAACTTCATATCGCAACCCATAATAACCACCATTGGCAACGGCTGTTTTATCAACTGCACTAAAATCGTTTACGCCCTGTTGCTAAAAAGGGAAAAAGCGCCGGCAGCTGTGTTATAGGTACCGCCTACGGGTTTATAGAATGTTGAAGAGCAATGCTGTTCAATTGACCTTATATGGTTGTGGTGTTTTTATGTTTATTTTTATCGCATCTTTATACAACTACTCCTTACAAGCTTGGGAAAGACTACCCAATATCACACCACTACAAACGGCTATTGATAGCCTGCCCAAAGGCAAAGATTTACAGCGGTTGAAAAAAAAAGATATCGAACTGAAAATATCCTCTATTGAGAAGGCTGTGTTAGATTTCAAGACACAAAAGGTGCTTTGGAGTGCCGATAAGCAGGCACTACAATATTTGTTACGCATATTTTTAGGCGCATTTATGTACTTTTTGATTTTGGGTATTCCAGTGTTTTTAGTGTATTACATGGTTTATAAAGGACGGTTAGTAGGTTTTCTGCAAATATTTACAAAAAAACAGATATTGACGGATACTCAAATCAAAGTTTGGGTATTTCCTTTATTTCTACTTGTGAGCAGTCTTGTTTCGCTGGCATTTACTGTTTTATTCGCTTATATTCCGATTGAAATCAAGCAGAAATGGTTCTTGCTTTTGGTTTCTACGAATAGGTATATCAATTTTGTCACCATTGAATTCCTTTGTTTATTGACGGCAGGGGCGGCTTTTACGAAGACTTCTATTGAGAAAAGCCGCGAGCTGGAACGTGCTAAACGTTTGACAGAAATTCGCCGCCGCAAATCTGTCGAGGATACGTTAGGCATGATACGAGCACGTATTCGCCCACATTTCCTGTTTAATGCGCTTCAAAACTTAAAAATATTGGCATCAGAAAAATCAGATGACTTGCCTGTTTTGATGAACCAATTGTCGAGTCTCTTACGCTAGTCAACTTAAAAATCCCTTTGCAATGACTAAATTGATACATTATATCATCGTCGAAGACGTTGAACGCCAACGGGAATACCTAAAATCATGGCTCAAAAAGACGCGCCCTAACCTGAATTATGTCGCTGATTTCAGCAACCACCTTGATGCTTATCTCTTTTTGTTGTCAAAAGATGCCCCCTCAGTAAATATGATTTTTTTGGACATCGAACTGCCAGGAAAACGCGACGGACTCAATCTTTTGGAACTGCTACATGGCAAGTTGAAGCAACCGCCAAAAGTCATCATCATTTCTGGGAATGATTATTTGCTCGACCCGTTTGAGCAGATATATCTCAATGTGGCAAGCAATTTACCATTCCTATTAGCCCAAGCAACCGGCACAAATTCGATGGGATTCGAAAGACCTAATCGTTTCAAGTAGAAATGCAGAATCTTCTTCGATACTTTTCAATGTAATCGCTGCGTTTTTCCTTTACTTTGCAACCTAACCGTCCTAAAAACGTTCTTTGGTGCATACGTTTCCCATGAAACAACGGCTCGGAACACACGATACAAGACTAAAAAATATGCTCAGTTTTCAATATCCTACTTGGTACATCCTTTTTTGCGCTTTGCTCGGCTTGGCATTTGCAGCAGCTTTATACTACCGCGATGCGACTTTTAAGGAGCAATCGCCCTTGCTTAACAAGATATTAGGCGGATTGAGGTGGTTGACCGCAACGATTATTGCAGTGCTTTTGCTTTCGCCTGTCTTGAAATCATCGGTAACTGAAATCAAAAAACCTGTTGTCGTTTTGGCGCAAGACGTGTCAGAATCCATCGGCATAGCCGTCAAGGATACCCCTCAGTATAAAAGCCAATTTGAGGCACTAAAAACCGCTTTGGGCGACAAATACGATGTCAAAACCTATTCTTTTGGTGAAAAAGTACGTGAAGGCATTGATTATCAATTCAAAGACAAATTGACAAATGCCTCTGATTTGGTCAAAAATGTTTATGATTTATACTCCAATCAAAACCTTGGTGCGCTCGTCATAGCGTCCGATGGTATCTACAACGAAGGCTCGAATCCACTTTATGCAGCAGCTAAACTCAATGCACCTGTCTATACAATTGCGCTTGGGGACACAACACCCAAACGAGATTTAATTGTTAAGCGTGTTTTTCACAACAACATCGCTTATCTCGGCGACAAATTTAATATTCAAATTGACGTTGCGGCTGCAAACTGTGCAGGCTCAAATACGTCATTGACGGTTGCTCGATTAGATGCAGCGGGCAACCCCTCAGTAGTCAGCACAACGCCCATTTCTATCAATAAAAATGATTTTTTTACGACAAAAGAAGTGACACTCGATGCCTCACAAGCAGGTGTGATGCGCTTTCGTATTGCCGTTACAAGTGTTAATGGAGAAGCAACAAATGTAAATAACGGCAAAGAAATTTTTATTGAAGTCTTAGACGCGAGGACTAAAATTTTGATATTGGCAAATGCGCCACACCCTGACTTGGCAGCCATCAATGAAGGCATTGTTTTAAACAAAAACTACACAGTATCAATAGGTTACGTCAACGATTTAAAGGTCAATGTAGCGGATTATGATTTTGTGATACTCCATCAGGTCCCCTCAGTAACAAACGGTGGTGATGCTGCTTTGAACATTTTAAACGGTAAAAAAACGCCCCGTTTATATATCGTAGGGGCGCAAAGTGACAGTCGTAAGTTGTCAACGATGCAAAACTTGATGACTTTAAACGCAGACGGAAAAAACATGAACGATGTGCAAGCTACTTTAAACGGTGGCTTCAATTTGTTTACGCTTGACAATACATTCAGTCAATTCCCGAATTTCAATCCGATTCAATCGCCTTTTGGTGAATTCAAAGAAGCAGGTGGCGGGCAAGTCTTGTTTTATCAAAAAATCGGTAAAGTAGATACCAAATATCCACTCATCATGCTCGGCGAATCGAATGGTATCCGCACAGGTATCATCGCCGCAGAAGGTTTGTGGCGGTGGCGACTTTTTGACTTCGCACAACATCAAAACCATGAATTATTTGACGGTTTGATGTCAAAAATCATCACTTATTTGTCCGTCAAAGAGGACAAACGCAAGTTCCGTGCATCGTCAGACAAAAATATGTATCGTGAAAACGAACCTGTTCAGTTCACTGCCGAACTGTATAATAACAGTTACGAACTCATAAACGACTCCGATGTACGCGTCATTTTGACGAATGGTGAAGGCAAACAATTCCCTTACACCATGAACAAATCGGATCGTTCTTATTCGCTCAATGCAGGTATTTTGCCTGTTGGAAACTATCAATACAAAGCGACAACAAGCGTTGGCGGACAACAATTGGAAGCAGGCGGTGCATTCAGCGTTCAACCGATTCAGTTAGAACTCTACGAAACGACAGCCGACCACGCTGTTTTACGTGCCTTAGCAAATCAGTTTGGCGGCAGTATGGTTTATCCAAAAGACATAGTTTCGATTGCCGATTCCATCAAAGCACGGACTTTAAAACCTGTCATGTACACGACCAATAAGACAGAATCGGTCATGAATCTGAAATGGATTTTTGGCTTGCTGATATTGTTGTTGGCGGTGGAGTGGTTTTTGAGACGGTATTTTGGCGGGTATTGATTTTCAATGGGTTATGAAATTAAAAATGCCAAACGTTTGTTGTGAACGTTCGGCATTTTTTATTTTTATTTCGTTTTTATCACCCCCTCAGTATCCATCTCAAATTTTAGTGTTTGAATACGCTTCAAGTGGTTCATTTGCAGAAAATATCATCACATCATACTCTGTTTCTTTCTTGTAAGAAATAGCATTTTCAATAGATTTAGGCGTTTGATTGATACTGATTAATTCAATACTTAAAGCCATCTCAATCTTAGAAATGGTATCCAATGTGAAATTTTCACCCCCTTTTACCCATTTATTCACCTGTTGCGGCGAAACGTTCAGCCTTTCAGCCAAATCTTTTTGGCTAATACCATTGGCACGAATATGTCTCAATATATTCAAAGCAATGGCTTGTGATTTTTTCAACCATGCTTTGTTTTCAAATCTATAATCCGCTTCTTCAAGCCATTTATTAGGCTCATCGACAATTATTTGATTTAATCTATCTAAAATTTCTTCTTGTGATTTCATTTTTTTAATTATTTATTTCAATAAAACCATAATCATCGGCATCCATAAAACCTTCTTCTTTAAGATATTGAGCTGTCTTTTTTAATTTTTTCAACTCTTCTTCGGTATGTTTTCTGCCTTCCATTTTTTCTGTCAATTTTATTGCACTTCCAGAAACAACGAAAATATCTGCACTTATACGAATGGCATATATCCTTAACCAACTATTTTTCACGAAACCATAGGCTTTATTTTTTTGATGTTTAACGGTTGTTTCATATTTATTCAGTGGTTTGAATACAATATTATTCAAATTAGGTTCATTATCTCTTTCGCCTCTTTTAGCTTCGTTTCTTATTTTCTCCTCAAATGCTCTACTTTCTTCAATTGTTTCAAAAACTGCATCTTCAATCGAAATATTTCCATAAAATCCACTTTGCAAATCGGCTTTATAGTCCTCGAAAAATTGTTCTAAATATTCAACATCTTGCCATTGGTCAAATGCTTTTCTAAACTCATTGACATCATTATTATCAAACTGAATAGACAATAATACATTTTTTTTTCGTTCAAAGATACGGACTAATTTCATTTAATCAACTTTTAAGTTTATTGAAAATGATGATTTTAGACAAACAACATCCACTAAATTAAATATCCCTCAGTATCAAGCTCCATTTTACCATCAAAATTTCATGAAATGGGCAATGATGCACTAACTCGTCGGCTTATCGGGCACAGGCGCAGAAGCATGAAAATCCGTGAAAACCCGCTTCGTATAACCTTCTAACAATTCCAAAACACGTTCTTGTTTTTTTGCGCGCACTATCATTCCGATATGATACTCCTTGTTCATACGCCACACAATTTCAGCATCATTGAACCCCTCAGTATTTGGGTGTTGATGACGACTCAATGAGACGACGATGCCTGAATAATCCTTCCTTGGTTTTGGCAACACATATTTTTCACCTTTACCCATAGCCGCTTCAACCCTTGCCCACTCACGCCAAAGATTGATACCCGAAGACGCCTCAACCATTTCAGCCAAGTTTGCACCTCCAACACGGCTGGCGGTTTCCAAAAAAACAAACTTTCCTGTTTCTCTGTCTTTTATAAACTCGGTATGTGAAGCAGAATAATTCATGCTGAAAGCCTTCATCACATCGGCATTGAGTTTTGTCAATTGTTTATCGTCGTCGCTGCCATATTCGACGGTGATGGAACGGAAAACACCGCCACCATGCGCAACGTCCATAGGCGTTGACAAATACCGATTGACACTCGTAAACACACATTTGCCTTCAAAATTGATAGAATCCACATGATAAACATCACCAGGACGGAACTGTTCGATGAGGCATTGATGCCTTTTGTCACCTAATTGATTGATGATTTGCCATGCTTCATCTTTGTTATGTGCTTTTTTGATACCTGTTGCAGATGCTTCGCCACGTGGTTTGATGAGCCACGGAGCAGCAACAGAATCGAGATAGGCATTGACTTTATCATTGTTAAAAAGATCGCTGAAAGCAGGGCAGGCGACACCTTCGGCTTGCGCTTTAATACGCATTGCCAATTTATCGCGATAAAAACGTCCAGTTGTTTGACCCATGCCGGGTATGCGGAAATGTTCGCGGAGTTCTGTACCTTTTTCGACATCAAAATCGTCGAGAGACACGATGCGGTCTATCTGTTTGGTTTGCATAAGCCATGCCATGCCAGCGATGACTTCATTCATATTCCAAACGCCTTTTTCGCCATTGATTTCGTTGACAAAAAAAATGTCGTCGAGACTTTCTCGTGGCCAGTTGTCATTTTTTAGCAAAGTACCTGTTAGTAGATAGACGGTGCAGCCTTCGTCTTTGGCAGCACGCATAAATTCTTCGCCTTTAAAAAAGCTGGCTATACATAGGATACTGAGGGGGCGGTTCTGAGTTGCCATAAGGGTGTTGGTTTTTAGATTTGAATAAACTTTGGTTGCTGTTTTTTATTTCAAAGCCCAAAAACGTCAATAGAACTCAAATTTCAAAACAAAAAGAATAATTTGAATGGCGAATGGTGAACAATTTAATGGTGAATGGTGAGTATTCACCATTCACCATTCAAATTATTCACCATTTAAAATTAGTGCATATAGTAAGACAAATCATGCTGATCGAGAATCGCATCTAAAATGGGGTCTTTGCCACGTTCATAACCTTCTTTGAGTTGATAGCTGTATATTTTGCCGAATTCATTCCAATAAAATGCTGAAAATGAGCCTTTTATATCTTTTACTAATTCATAAAATGGCATATGCAACTCTTTTTCAATCATTTCTATCAACAGAAAACCTTGTGTTTTACTCAAATTAGTTAAGCTCTTTTTGAGTTGGTCTTCCATTTTATTTTCCAATTGTTTGATGTATTTTTTGCGGTTTCGGTTGCTCATGTCGCGGGTTGCGACGCCTATTTCACGATAGGTTCTCACAGCTTCGACAGCATAAGGAATGACAGTTGGTGCTAATCGGCGATAGCGTTCCCAACGTTTATAATCCTCCGCACTGGCAAAAAACTTAGGCGCCTTTACTTCAAATTCGCGTAGCTGCATATATATAAGTGTATCGCCATTGGGTAAAATCATAGCAGATACCAGGTATTTGCCATCTGTCTGGCGATACATATAGCCGGGTGCAATATCTTGCCCAAAAGAGGAGGCTAAGAAACAAATATTTAAAAATATAACGGCTACTAATTGCTTGATATTCATTGTTTTATAAATAATTATACACTTTTTGATGGTATTACTGAGGGGGTGTTAAAGCGTTGGGTTTCTTGAAAAATTGTACCTTTAAGGATTCAAATACAATTTTAAGACGTAGAAACTATCAACTAAAACGCTTCAATGTAAAATACGTTGTTAATTTTCATTTAAAATTTCTAAAAAACGTCTCATTTTCGCCCCCAAAATCACTCAATCACTCAATCACTCAATCACTCAATCACTCAATCACTCAATCACTCAATCACTCAATCACTCAATCACTCAATCACTCATTATAATGAAAGCTATGATTTTCGCTGCGGGGCTGGGTACGCGCCTTCGTCCTTTGACAAATGACCGACCGAAAGCGCTTGTAGAAGTCAAAGGTATTTCTCTTTTAGAAATAAATATTCGGAGGCTCATACATTTTGGTGTTCGAGACATTATCATCAACACACATCATTTTGCAGACAAAATTGATGCCTTTTTAGACATTAGAGACCGCTTTGGTATCCATATCGTCACATCTCACGAAGCAGAAAAGCCGCTTGAAACAGGCGGTGGACTCAAAAAAGCCGCTTGGTTTTTCGACGATGGGCAACCGTTTTTTGTGTGCAATGCCGATATTTTGAGTAATATTGATTTAACCAAAATGTATGCTGCACATATTGCGTCTGGTGCTTTGGCAACTTATGCGACGCAACAGCGCGATACTTCACGTTATATGCTCCATGATACTGAGGGGGTGCTTTGTGGTTGGATGAATACAGCGACGAAACGGGTGCGCATGGGCAGAATGGCAAATGAGTTGGGTATGCTTTCGTTTAGTTGTTTTCATGTCATCAATCCTGCTATTTTTGAGACGACACCCGATGCGGATTTTTTCTCAATGATTGATTGGTATTTAGCGATTTGTGGTGAGTATAAAATCTTAGGTTATCGGCATGACGAGGATGTTTGGTGTGATGTGGGTAAGCCGGAAACACTGTCAGAAGCGGCAAATATCATAGACAAATTACTTGTCTGATATTGTTGATTTCGAACTGGAAAACCCACGTTATCAAAAGGTTATCCACACGTTTTCAACATAATTTATTTTTATTTAAATTCGAAAAAAAAGATAATTTGACAGTAGGGATTTGAACCTTTTTTTTTATTTCTATTACTCTAATTACCCAAATTTTAATTGGCTTTGAATGTGAATAGACATAGAGACTACGGCAGAGCTTCAGAGAAGACACTCGTGCAATATGTTGACTGTTAAATATTTATACTTTTTTGTAAAAAATATAAATATAAAAATGTTTTTTTTCAACATAATTAATAATCATACGAGACTTTTCAACATAATGTTACATTGGGGGCTATTTTTTTATTAAAAACAAAGTTATAAACCCGCTTTTTAACGCTGAAAATGAGCGTTTTATACATTTTCAACAGGGTAGTGTGGACAAGTGATTTTAGTGTGAATAACTTACTTTGAATTTAATATAAAGTGAATAAAAATAAAAAAAAGACATGATCCAACTCGATAAAATAGGCGATAAAATTAACTCATTTAACAGCATCGAAACGCTTGTAAAACAGTGGAAAAATGACGGCTTGACAATCGTTTTCACCAATGGCTGTTTCGATATATTGCATTATGGTCATCTACATTACTTAGCTGCGGCACGTGATTTGGGCGACCGTTTGGTGGTCGGTCTTAATTCTGTCGCTTCGGTTAGTCGTCTAAAAGGAGCGCATCGGCCACTCAATGATGAGCTGACAAGGCAATATCTACTAGCTGCCTTGTCGTTTATTGATGCGATTGTGGTGTTTGAAGAAGATACCCCGATTGAGTTGATAAAGCGGGTAAAACCAACAATTTTAGTAAAAGGTGGGGATTACACCTTAGACCAAATCGTTGGCGCAGACATTGTAATTGAAAATGGTGGGCAGGTAATGAGTTTACCTTTCGTAGAGGGTTATTCAACAACGAATTTGGAACAAAAAATAAAAATGCAATAGGTTATGAGGATGAAAACGCAAAAAAAACAAATCGTTTCGCGTCATTCATTAACTTTGCGCCCACTTTTGACGTATAAAATTGAAACTTGAATTATAAAAATGAATTTTCTTTTACATAAGCCATACAAATTTATGCACATTACACTCTTTGCCGCTTTATTGCTCAATCTCTTTTCGTGTTCACTCGACAAGACATATAACAATCAAAACAATGCAACCCCTCAGTCTCAAGTAGGTCAAGACTCGACTTTGTTTGCTCCAACAGAACCAGAGGACACTTTGAATGTTGAAAAACTCGCTAAAACGCGTATTGACTCTAATAGTCGCGTCATATATTTGACTTTTGATGATGGTCCTTTGTCTCCAACGCCTTATTTGACAGAGATAATACATGAAAAACAGATAAAAATGTCGTCATTCGTAGTTGGCATGCACGCTTTGATGAATAAAGGTTTTATGCGCCACCTCGATGCGATGAAACGCAGCCCTTATATTGAGGTTTGTAACCACTCGTATTCTCATGCGTATGGTAAATATCAAAATTTTTACTCACGTCCAGAAGCGGCGGCACAAGACATTATCGGCAACGAAGACAAGTTGGGTTTGTTGACAAAAATCGTTCGGATGCCCGGACGCGATATTTGGGCAACGGACAGTATCAAGCGCGGCTGGTCGCAAACAGGCGGCAAAACAGCGAGTATTTTACTTGAAAAAGGCTTCAAAATCTATGGTTGGGATATGGAATGGGAGCATTACGGCAACACTTTGCCGAAGCTAACGCCTGATCAATTGGTCGCTTTGATTGACTCTATGTTCAAGCGGAAAGCTACTTTAACACCCAATCACCTTGTCTTTTTAGGACATGACGAGATGCTTGTTAAGGAAAAAGGCAGACAGGATTTGCGCCAAATCATTGATATGCTGAAACAACGAGGTTATATTTTTGAATTTATAAGTAATTATCCACGATAAGATTTTAAGTTTTAATATTTAAGACAAAAGACGTTAAGACACTTGCAGTTCTTAACGTCTTTTGTCTTAACTCCAAATTCTTAAAATTCAATAACCTGTCTTCAAACCCACAAAAGTCGCTGCCAAACACAATACAATGCTCAAAGCAATATTGACAAAAGCCATAAAAAACTGATCACTGTGGAGCAAAGCCCATGTCTCATTTGAAAAGGTTGAGAAGGTCGAAAAACCGCCACAAAAGCCCGTTGCGAACAATAATCGTTGCTGTTCTGATAAATTTCCTTTCAAGACCATTGCAGTCAATAAGCCGATAATGAAGCAAGCCATAACGTTGGCGAGCATCGTTGCCCATACAAAATGGTAGCCTAACTTATTGATAATCAAAGCAATAGCATAACGAGCTATGCTACCTAATCCACCTCCGATGAAAACGGCTAAAATATTCATATTGACTTGTATTTTTAGGTATAAAATTGAATTCCGCTATTAACGGGCTGTAAAGAAAAACAAAATGGTACTTTTGCGGCTTAAAATTTAATAAATCGTTTTTTCATGGCAGAGAATTTCGTTGATTACGTCAAAATAAATTTCCGTTCGGGCAAAGGTGGTGCAGGTTCGATGCACTTTTATCGTGGTAAATATATTCCAAAAGGTGGTCCTGATGGCGGCGACGGCGGGCGTGGTGGCGACATCATACTGAAGGGTAATAAGCAAATGTGGACGTTGTTGCATTTGAAATATCGCAAACACATATTCGCAAAAGATGGTGCTAATGGTGCAGGCGCACAGATGCACGGCGCAGATGCGGAGGACGTTATCCTCGATGTGCCACTTGGAACAGTCGCAAAAGACGCTGAAACGGGTGAAATTCTTTTCGAGATAACCGAAGAAGGCGAACGGCGTGTTCTTTATAAAGGCGGACGCGGTGGTCTCGGCAACACGCATTTTAAAACGGCAACGCATCAAGCACCTCGTTTTTCGCAACCAGGGGAAGAAGGTATCGAAGCTTGGGCAATTTTAGAGTTGAAAGTTTTGGCAGATGTCGGCTTGGTCGGCTTCCCAAATGCAGGAAAATCAACACTTCTGGCAACGATTACGGCGGCAAAACCAGAGATTGCAGCTTATCCGTTCACGACGATTGTTCCCAATTTGGGCATCGTGGCATATCGTGATTATCGTTCATTCGTTATGGCGGACATTCCTGGTATCATCGAAGATGCGCACAAAGGAAAAGGTCTCGGACATCGTTTTTTGAAACATATTGAGCGCAACGCAACGCTTTTGTTTCTTATTCCTTGCGATTCTGAACGAGGTATCAAGGCAGAATACACCATTTTACTGAATGAATTGGAGCAATTTAACGAAGAACTTTTGCACAAACCACGCTTATTGGCGATTACCAAAACAGATATTTTGGGCGAGGAGATGATGGAAATGGTGAAACAAGAAATACCCGAAGGGGTTGATTATGTCTTGATTTCGGCTGTTGCTCAAAAAGGTTTGGTGGAATTGAAAGATGCTTTGTGGAACAAGATTAATGACTAAATATTGATTTCCTCAATTTGTTTAATTTAAAAATGATGCCCAAATTTTTAAAAGCCCTTGTAATTTGTTTGTTTTTCATTTTGAAAACGAATATTTCTTATACCCAAGAACAACACAACAAAGGCTCATTGTATTTTTATTGGGGGTGGAATCAAGCCCGATACACACATTCTGATATCCGTTTTTTTGGCAACAACTATGATTTTACCCTTAAACAGGTTGTTGCTAGAGAACGTCAAACACCATTTGATGTCAAAGTTTATTTGAATCCTAAGACCATAACGATTCCACAAGTGAATTACCGAATTGGCTATTTTTTGAATGACCACTACGATATTTCAATAGGTGTTGACCACATGAAATACATCATGGTTCAGAATCAATCTGTGCCTATTTATGGCAATATTAAAAAATCGGGCAGCAAATACGACGGCGTTTACAAGGGCGAAAACATTGTTTTGACGGAAGATTTTTTGACGTTTGAGCATACCGATGGCTTAAATTATGTCAATTTTGAAGTCAATCGTTTCGATAAAATAGCTGATTTGTCAAAATGGTCTATCAAAAATGTCGCTATTAACCTAACTGAAGGCGTTAGTGTTGGCGCATTATTGCCACGTAGCAATACGAAACTACTGGATAATAAACGTTACGATCAATTTCATTTGGCAGGTTATGGTATGGCAGCCAAAGTCGGTTTGAACGTTTCGATATATAAACACTTTTTCATTCAAAGCGACCTCAAAGGCGGCTTTATAAATATGCCTGATATTCGGACAACTGAATTTACATCAGACCGTGCAGCACAACATTTCTTCTTCGTTCAAGCGAATATTTTATTTGGCTTGAAATTCCATATTTGAGCTGGTTTGGTGTTCAAAGTACCCCCTCAGTATTTTTGCATTTTTAGCATAAAAAAAACGAGATGATTCGCAGTCATCTCGTTTTTTTTATGCTAAAATGCAGATAAACTCATGCAAAAAGCTAATTTCAATTGAAAATATCCATCATTTCCATTTCAAACCCTTCCAAAATAAACGATTTCACAGGACCTTCTGATTCTTGAAATTGCTGCAAAACGTATTTATTATCTACTAAAAGATAGACTTCCACCGCTTGATTGGCAGGGTCAACGAGCCAATATTCTGGCACATTGTAATTTTCATAGATGCCAAATTTGTCAACCCTGTCGTGCTTCCCTGTGCCTTTTGATATGACTTCTACGATTAAATCAGGCGAACCCCAAACAGGTCCACGTCGTTCAATAATTTTTTCTCTATCTTTTTTAATAAAAAATACATCTGGTTGAACAGATAATTTATCACTAAAAACGACATCTAATGGGGCTACAAGAACCCGACCTAATTGTTTTTCATCCGAAAATACTTTCATTTTCGAATAAATATTCCCAACAACAAATTGATGCTCAGAATGGGGGGAAGATCTTCTCATAATATTTCCATTGATTAATTCATAAATCGACGTGTCGCCGTCTGGAATTTCCATATTGCGAAACGCTTCATAAGTCATTTTTTTAGATAAAACCATAGCTATATATTTTAGATAAAATGATTTATAAAATTCAATTTTGATACAAAATCGATTGCAATTTACAAAATGAAAATGATTTATGAAAAAAAAAGTTAGCAACTTTTGGAACCCACAGATGACGCATCAGCGTCATCTGTGGGCAAAAATTAAGCTTCCCTCGAAGCCTCCGCCAACGCCTCCAAACCATCAGTTTCTTCAACAAAATAGTTGAAATGATTGCTCGCAACTTCTATCAATTTGACATTTTTTTGTTGCCCTGGGCTGCGGATAGATTCTGTTGTGACAACCAAATCATTGGCTTTGCCTAAGAACATATCAACGACTTGAACACCATCTCGTTCCTTCAAAATGTCTTTTACTTTTTGTATCAAACCGTACTCGTCAGGTCGTTTGGTCTTCATCAAATCTGTATTGCCGACAACGATATGATAAGGAATTTGAACATCAGGCAAGTTGTTCAGCGTTTGGATGAATGTGGAATTTGTGCCTTGTTCCTCCATCGTGACCGTTGCTTTGTTTACGAATTTACCCAGCCATGTAATCGGCAACAAATAAGGTTGCAAAAATGCCGCGCCATTCAAGCCCAAAGTCAACCAATGAGCGATAAACTTCCTTATATCTGCCATTTCAGAGCCATTATTAGGCGTACCGAGCATAATAAGATGACTAACAAACTCTTTACCCGTCAATTTTTCAATAAAATAACGACTCACCAAACCGCCCATCGAGTGTGCGATGATGGTAAAATTCTTATTACAGCCTTTTTGTAAGCCTAATTCTGCCAATTTTTTTTCTAAATCAGCTGCCGTATCTTCAATCTTTGTATTGAGTGTTTCGTAATCAAACGCCAAAACCAAATCGTAGCGGTCATCCAAAGAACGTTCACCTTCTTTAATCGGACGACGGATACTGCCCACTTTATCATCTGTCGTCCCAATAAAACCATGCACAAACAAAGCGATATTTTTAGCTGCGGCAACCTTTGTTTTTATCAACGCCGTGTCATTCACATACTCAAAAGCATCTGTTTTGCCCGTTTCGTCATATTTTACAAGGCGCAACATTGGATATTCAAACTTGCCCGTCAAAGGTTTTATCATCTTTTTGAAAAACATTTTGACTGATTTGCCCAAGCCACGTGTCGTCGGTTGTTCAGCGGTCAAAGTATGTACATTAACGACCCCCTCAGTATCAGACATGCCCACAGGCAAATACATACCAGAAGCCGCATCGTAACCTATTGCCAAAACAACTTCATTTTCTGAAATGCCTGAAATATTGATTTTCAATGGATTAGCTGCTGAAATATCCCCACTTACGTTTTCCAATTCTAAGACATCCATCGTCGGAGTCGAACCCATACCATCTGCAAGCGCCGCCGAAAATAGGTCGTTGCCCGCACTCAATGTTTTCATATCCGACACGGCTCTTTTCGCTTCAATTGTTGACGAAAGGCTCGCTTTTGCTTGAAAACCATTAGGCGCAGTGACTGTAATATTGCCCAATTTAGTTGTTTTGTCACCCGCAACATCAGCCGCTTTCAAAGGACAAATAGTACGAAAATCACGTTCAAAAGTCCGCCAATCTTGCATTGGTGTTGTATTCGCACGACCTATAGCCCTTGTATTCCCTGTACGTTCATCAAGCGGCAAACCTTCTTGATTGTGAATAGAAGTATCAATTTGGTCTGTCGAAACGAAAATTTTGAAGTATTCAGTCAATTCATTCACACTCCAAGACAAGTATTCGGGCTGAACGGTTAATGGAATATTGCGGTCATTGTCATATTCAATCCAAGCAGTTTCCCCTGGATTAATGAATTTTTTAGGCAAAAATGCATTCGTAATCATAAAATCAGAACCGAAATAAACGGCACTGACCCACAGGGCTTTGTTCCACCGATTCGTGATACCTATGCGCATATTGACACTCGTATTTTCATTGGCTTGTCTGAAAATACGATCTGTTACAACTTTTCCATTGCCGTCATAAAATGTAATTTCTACCGCATCATCACCTAGGGAAGTCGTTGGATTGGCAATTTCTAAACGGTTGCGCCAAGTCGCCACTGAACCCGCCCGCCCTAAAAAAGCCGTGGCAGCTGAAGCATCATAGCCTTTTACACGACGGAAAAGCGGTGTCGCATTATCCACTTTGGTCAAACGCAGCATACCATCCCATGCTCGAATGACATAATCTGTATCTTTTTCATTATCAACCAATTGTAAGCCTTCAACGCCTTGACCCATTGCTTTTTTAACCGCATCCACACCTTCTTTATCGCTGTCTTTTGAAAAAGCGACACGTATAGGTGTGAGGCTAACTTCCGTCAAAGTTGCCTTATACTGTTTGTCTTTGTCGAGCCCATCAAGACCATTCAATTTTGAATAATTGGACACAACTTTTGAAGTCGTCGCCACCGTTTTATTTTCCAAAGTAAACGTTGCACCCGACGCAGGAATGCCTTGTGCGCCGCCAACATTGACTATCCACCCCTCAGTATTATCATTGTGGACGATAAAAGTACCGCCTTTCAACTGCGTTTGACCTAAAAAAGACAGCTTTGTCGCTTCGTTGTCCCCATAAGCATTCAACAAAGGCGTTTGCTCCTTCACCCGATTGCGACATTTGAGATTGATGCGGCTGATGAGTTCCGAATAGCTGATATTGCCGTTCGCCTGTTGCAAGGCTTCAATGAGCGAATAAGTGAAAACGCCACGTTGTTTTCCATTAATCGGATATTCTTTCGCCGTTTCGTCGTCTTTTGCCGCAGCGAAATGTACGTGTCGAGATGGTGGTGGCTGAAAATTGACATAATCTTTAAAGCCTTCATATTCCTCAACCCCACGTGGTGCAGTCGGACAAGTATCTGCCATACGTGCCTTGATTTGAAGGTCACGGGTATTTGAACCCGAGTGACAACAATCCGTTACCGCAAGGAAATGGGCTTTTTTACCTTTTGTGGCTTTGTGAATCAGATAAGCGATTTCTTTATCCGCCATATCTCGTGTGCCAGGCTGCTTCGTGCGGCTGTCCCAACAGACAATCGTTTCGCTCATGCCATCGGCTTCGTCCCAAAATTCTGGCGGTGCTTTCATTTGTGAACCGTGACCAGAATAGTAATAAACGCAGATGTCGTCGTCTGTGGCAGCATCAAAATGCTTAAATCCATTCACGATTTCGAGCCGTTTAGCGGCATCATCGAACAAGCGTTTTTCATTGAAAGTCAATTGGTTAGCAGCGCAAAAGCTTTTGAGATATTCACTAAAAGCTGTGGCGTCGTTGACGCAACCATTGAGTTGATGAGAGGGAATAGGATACTTGTCGATAGCGACAATAAGGGCATACACCGTTTTCATATTGGACTGTTTTTTAGTTTTTTTAGAAGTTTTCATTAAATTATTGTTTTATAAAATGGTTTCCAAAAGTAGTAAAAATTTAACAATTCATATACCCCTCCCACTATTTTTCATAAAAAAAAGCCCAATCGCAAGGCAATTAGGCTTTTTTGTAGGAAAAAAATATATTTATTTGTCCGAATCATCTTTGCCGCCTTCAATGACAGCCGACAATTTGCGTTCGCACAGTGCGTCTTTATGGGGTCTCAAAACCGACAATGGGGCAGTTTTTACCGTTGCTTTACCTTTAAAGTGAATGATATGTGCCAACTGCTCGGCTTGGTCGGGCGGATAATTCAACACTTCCATAAAGCTTTGAATAACCCAATCGAATGAATTAATATCGTCATTATAGACAAGCAAAAAAGCGGCTTCACCAGAACCAATGTCCGATAATTCATCTTGGAGGTCAATGTCTATGTCCTCTTCTACTTCTATGTCAATGTCTACGTCTGAATAAAATGGATTCATGATTTTAGTTATTTGTTACTCGTTATTGGTTGATTGGTTATTGGAGATTTAGGATTGGTTACGGGATAAAACCAATAACCAATCCCTTATAACTAATAACCAATTAGATAGCTTCAAGTGCCTCACGTACTGCCGCAAAATTAGGTGTATCACCTGCACTCGGTGTCACTTCTGCGTACCGAACGACCCCCTCAGTATCAATGACAAAAATAGCTCTTTTTGAGACACCACTCATGCCCAAAACGAAGGTATCTAAATAAATACCGTATTGGTCAATGACAAGTTTATTGAAATCAGAAAGCAAAGGGAAATTATATTCGTTTGCTTCTTTAAATTTTGCCAATGTGAAAGGTGAATCAACTGAAATCCCAAGTACTTGCGCATTGAGAGACTCGTATTTTTTCATATTATCACGTGCATCACACAATTGTGCTGTACAAGGGCCTGTGTAAGCCGCAGGAAAAAAATTAATAACGACATTTTTACCACGATAGTCGCTAAGCGACACTGCTTTTTTTTCATCCGAAAAAAGCGTAAAATCGGGAGCGGTTTGCCCTACTTCGATAGCCATAAGTTCGCTGATTGAGTTTAAATGGATAATAATTCTTGCTTTTGCAAAAACGAGTAACAAAATTACGTCGTCTTAGTTTAAAATCCGATTTTTGCGCCGCTTAAAATTCATTTTAGGTTTCAAAACTTCAAAATTCTATTTTGACATAACAAAATGACCAACACAAAGCGGGCTTATTTAGAACTACACTTAGCCGTTTTCCTTTGGGGTTTTACGGCAATTTTAGGCGAATTGATTCAATTGTCATCACTTTCTCTTGTCTGGTGGCGTGTTTTTTTAACCTCCATAACGATATTATTGACAAGCAAAACGTGGTCAAATGTACGAGCGATGCCACGGCGTTTGGTGCTTCAATATATAGGTATCGGTTGCATCGTAGTGGTGCATTGGTTGTGTTTTTATGGTGCGGTGAAGTTGGCAAATGCGTCTGTTGCCTTGATTTGTATGGCAACAACTTCGCTTTTTTCTTCCATTTTAGAGCCTTTGATGTTTAAAGTTAAGGTAAAATGGTATGAAGTCATGCTTGGACTCATCATTGTACCCGCAATGGCTTTTGTCGCTGGAACATTGCCTCGTGAAATGACTTTGGGTCTTTGGGTGGGTTTATTGTCAGCTTTTTTGGCAACAATTTTTTCTATTTTGAATAAAAAATTGGTGACAAAAAGCGACCCTCTCAGTATCACTTTCCTTGAATTGGGTGGTGGTTGGTTGTTATTGACTGTACTGTTGCCTTTGTATTTTTATTTTAATAAAACAGCGATTTTGATACCCCCCTCAGTATCGGACTGGTTTTATCTCCTCGTTTTGTCATTATTATGCACCAATTTGGCGTATTGGTTGGGTATTCGTAGTTTGCGTCACTTATCAGCTTTTGTCTCCAATTTGACCATAAATCTTGAACCTGTGTATGGCATTGTCCTCGCAGTCGTCATTTTAAAAGAAAATAAGGAGTTGTCTCCTTCATTTTATATCGGTGCGGCAGTCATTTTGGCGGCTGTATTGAGTTATCCGTTTTTGAGAAATAAATTTGAAAAATAAAGAAATCATGTCCGAACAAACGCGAACAGAAATCGCTTCACTTGGCGAATTTGGCTTAATTGAAAAATTAACAAAAGGCAACATCACCCTCAATCCTTCGACCTATAAAGGTATAGGCGACGATGCAGCGGTTATTGACAATGGCGACAAATTGACCGTTGTTTCCACCGATTTGCTTATAGAAGGCATACATTTTGACCTCATGTACACACCTTTGAAGCATTTGGGCTACAAATCCATCGTCGTCAATCTATCGGATATATACGCCATGAATGCGCAGCCGAAGCAAGTGACCGTCTCGATTGCCATATCAAACCGCTTTTCTGTTGAAGCCGTTGAGGAAATTTATGAAGGTATTTACGCCGCTTGCAAAGCCTATAATGTGGACTTGATTGGCGGCGACACCACGTCTTCGCCACGCGGTTTGGTCATCAGTGTGACTGCAATTGGTCAAGGCGAAAAAGACACATTGGTTTATCGAAACGGTGCAAAAGTGGGCGATATTATTTGTATTTCAGGCGATTTAGGTGCAGCGTATTTAGGTCTTCAAATACTAGAAAGAGAAAAGCAACTTTATCTCGACAATCCTGAATTACAACCCGATTTGGAGCAACAGACCTACCTCGTCGGTCGGATTTTGAAGCCCGAAGCACGCAAGGACATCATCGAATCTTTACAAGCAAATGGCATCAAACCTACGTCTATGATGGATATTTCAGACGGTTTAGCTTCTGAATTACATCATATTTGTCATCAATCGGGTGTTGGTGCGTACATTGAAGAAACAGGCGTTTCTATTCATCCCGATGCGCAAATGATGGCAATTAACTTCAAATTGGACCCGATTACATGCGCTTTGAGTGGGGGAGAGGACTACGAATTGCTGTTTACAATTGACCCTGCTGATGCGGAAAAATTGAAATATCTACCTGATATTTATATGGCTGGCGAAATCGTTCCAAAGGAAGATGGTATAAAATTGCATACAAAAGGGGGGAATGTGCATCCGATTGTGGCGCAAGGTTGGCAGCATTTTTAAGAATTAGTGTCGGGGTGACTCCAAGTCACCCCGACACTAAACGATTAAAACATCCAAACCGTCTGAAAGGTCAAAAAATACACTTGCAAAGCATTATAACTGCTCAAAGCCACATTATCCTTATACTTTTTAGGATTAAAAAGAAAATTGGCTGACCGTGTATATCGCCAATTGAAACCCCAATGACGGCTGACATAGTAAGACAAACCGGCTGTGTAAGCGATGTCATTTTTCTCAAAAACATCCCAAACAGCCTTCGGATGGGTGAAGTTTTCACTGATTTTATAGCTAAACAAGCGTCCGTAGCTCAATCCTGCGGTGAAATAAACTTTATAAAAATCCTGTCCATTTTTGTCGGTGACTTTCCAATCCCGATAGCTAATCGTCACAGGCACTTCAAGGTAATTGAGCGAAGCTGAGCGAATCGGACCCCCGTCATTTTGAGTTGAACGTGCGCCGCGTTGACTGTATAACATATTGGTTGTCAATAGCCATTTGCCCGTTTCATTGAGTTGAACAGTGGCTTGCAGACCGATATTGGCACCGACTTTTGAAAAACCAGCTGCTTGGTCGCCGTCCATTTGCGAGGCATTAAAACCCGCAACGATACCACCTCCAAAACGGGTTTGTGCTTGTAAGTGCTTGGTAATCAATAGAATAAAAATAAGAGAAATCGTTTTTGTCCAAATTTTCATGTGAAACATTTTATTGTTTTTTTAGTAAAATATTTATTCATATAAATAACGTTGTGAAATCTAAATTGATAAATTCAAAACTGTAATTTTGCCCCCCTCAGTATCAGACAGCAAAAATGGTAAAAAATATTGTAATCATAGGGCCTGCCCATCCTTTACGTGGCGGTTTAGCAACTTTTGACGAAAGATTGGCGCGAGCGTTTCAAGAAGAAGGGCATCAAGTGTCCATCATCACATTCAGTTTGCAATACCCTAATTTTTTATTTCCGGGTACGACACAATATACAAGTGACCCTGCGCCACAAGATATTGATATTCAAGTGCTTATCAATTCAGTCAATCCTTTTAATTGGCTGTCCGTAGGTTTGAAATTAAAAAAAATGAAGCCCGATATTGTCATTTGTCGCTTTTGGTTGCCGTTTATGGGACCCAGTTTAGGAACGATTTTGAGGTTGATAAAACGCAATGGTCATTCAAAAATTATTGGACTAATTGATAATATCGTTCCGCATGAAAAGCGGTTTGGTGACCGTCCTTTGGCGCAATATTTTGCTTCGGCTTGCGATGCGTTTGTGGTGATGTCGAGGGCAGTTGAGGCAGAAATGAAGACGTTTTCTAACAGCCCCACGGCTTATATTCCGCATCCGATTTATGATAATTATGGTGAAAAAGTGGATAGAGAAGCCGCTTTGTCTCATTTGAATTTGCCCAATGACACCCGTTATATTCTCTTTTTCGGCTTTATCCGTCATTACAAAGGGCTTGATTTATTGTTAGAAGCCTTAAAAGTCATTGCGACAAAGGAAGCAACTGAGGGGGTCAAAAAATTAAAAATTAAGCTGATTGTTGCAGGAGAATTTTATGATGATGCGGATTTTTACAAAAACTTAATATCTTCGCAAGCCATTGAGGAACAAGTGATATTGAGGACTGATTTTATACCTTCCGAAGAGGTGCGTTACTATTTTGGCGCAGCCGATTTGGTCGTTCAGCCATATCGAACGGCAACCCAAAGTGGCATTTCGCAAGTCGCTTATCATTTTGAAAAACCGATGATAGTGACCAATGTAGGCGGCTTACCCGAAATTGTACCGCATGGCGAAGCAGGTTATGTGGTCGAACCGACCCCTCAGTATATTGCCGATGCATTGGTTGATTTTTATGAAAACGATAGACTTAACGATTTTACCAACAGCGTCATTGAAAATAAAAAACGATTCTCATGGAAAGCCATGACAGATGGTTTTCTCAATATTTAACCAAAAATTCGATAAAAACTAATGGAATTCGACAACTCATGGACATTATTCCTTGACCGTGACGGCGTTATCAATGAACGCGAAGAGGACGGCTACATCACGGATATTAAAGATTTTTCTTTCGTCGTCGGCAGTATCAAAGCGATTGAAAAGCTGAGTAACATTTTTGGACGCATCGTCGTCGTCACCAATCAGGCGGGTATTGGCAAAGGTTTGATGACAGAACAGCAACTTCAAAAGATTCACAAACACCTGTTGAAAACCATTGATTTGCTCGATGGACGGATTGATAAAATCTACCATTGTCCCGACAAACCCGATGCGAACTCGCCTAACCGCAAACCCGAAACAGGTATGGCACAACAAGCCAAAGCAGATTTTCCTGAAATTGATTTCAGTCGCTCCATCATTGTCGGCGATTCTATAAGCGACATGGTATTTGGCGCACGCTTGGGCATGGTCAAAGTTTTTATTGATGGTAAAGGCGAAGACCCCTCATTAGTTAAGCCTGATTTTCAGTTTGATAGTCTGAAAGGCTTTGCGGATATGGTGACGAAGTAAGTTAAATTAAAGCCTATAACAAGGTGTAAAAACAGGTTTTTGCTTGTTTTTACACCTTTTTTTTGATTTATTAACCTTATTTGGCATTGTATATGCACGTATTTTCATTGTATAGTTTTTCAAATCTTTTTAACAAAATTCATTTTCGCAAGAAAAAGGTAAATGTACGATTCAATGAAAAAACTCAAAATTCTTATCGTTCTCGGTTTCGTACTGAGGGGTATCACGCCGACCTTTGCAGGCGATAGCTTGAGCATCGAAGGTTTCCTTTCTAATAAAAATATCAAGGCGGAAAAAACGCATGAAGGCGTTTTTTACTCGGTTATTACTGAGGGGGTCGGTCAGATACCTCGACAAGGTGATTTCGTGAAAATTCGATATACTGGTAAATTATTAAGTGGTAAGGTATTCGACGAATCGTCTAAAGAGGATCCTTATGTTTTTCAATTGGGCAACGGTCAAGTCATTGAAGGTTGGAACAAAGCTATTCAAAAACTCAAAATGGGAACGAAAGCAACGCTTTATATTCCTGCTTATTTGGCTTATGGTTCGGTAAGTATCGGTACTGTCATTCCTCCAAATTCACCACTCATTTATGATATTGAGTTGGTAGAGGTCTTAAATAAGAGCCAATACGAAGCACATATTCGTAAATTAGAGGACAAACAGCGCAAAATGTTTGACAATCGCTCTGCCGAACAGTTTGAGATGGACAAAAAGCATATCAATGATTACGCCCTTTTACATCGTCTGAAAGTTAATCGGACTGAATCGGGGTTGAGTTATATCGTGACAAAACAAGGGACAGGTAATATGGCAAAATCAGGGAGTAAAGTCATGATTCACTATGATGCAATGTTTTTAAGTGACCGTATTTTTGATGAAACGAAGGATAAATTGCCTAAAACCGTTACAATTGGCGATGAAAAACTGATACCCGGTTTGGAAGAAGGTTTAAAGTTTTTCAATACAGGTGCAGAAGGTTATATATTGATTCCTTCAAAATTAGCCCATGGCGCAACGCCTTTTGAAGATGGGAAAGTGATTGTGCCGCCTCATTCAGTCTTAATTTATCATATTCAAATTGTAGAGATAAAGTGATTGGTTATTGGGGGATTAGTTATGGGTATAAAATAGGG
>JAYSQG010000301.1:0-32729 GCA_043721685.1 Saprospiraceae bacterium
TAAAAGCTCTAATGCCCTTGAAAAATAAAGATAAGATAAATGAGAAAATTCGTTTCTAATATCTTCGTTTTCTCTTATTTTATCAATAAAACTCATAAGAAATTTTCCTTTCAATGAATTAGCTTGGGCATTGTCCCAATCAGCCATTGGTTCATCATGAATTTGTGACCTTAGCATTTGAATCTCTGATATTGATGGAGAAATCCCTCTCTGATAGGACTGAAATAAAGTTTGTATTAAATTATTAGTTATTGACATGAGTTTTTTTATTTTTTTATTTTTTTTCCTGTCGCCGAACTACGTCATGTACACGTATAATTGCGTACATATCCAATTTATCTACAAAATTACATTTTCCAAATAAATAAAAAAACATTCTTGTAAAAACCTGATTATTAATTTTTTAGGATTCCGCAAACAAATGTATTTAACACCAACACCTTTTTATACTGAGTCATTCTCCAAAAAAGTTAGATAAAAATAAAGCCCGTTAGGGCTGGCACCGTTTATAGAACACATAGATAGTTTTTAACCCGAAGGTGCATCGCACCGACACCATTTCAGATAGGTGACGGTGCGATGCACCTTCGGAAAAACCTTGATTCACTTTTCTATAAACGGTGCCAGCCCTAACAGGCTTATGAAACATTGTTCTATGACAATTTTTCGGAAAATTACTGAGGGGGGTAAGACAATGTAGGCTATATTCTCCGCACAAAATACATTCCAATGTGTATCGAAAGAACACAGTCTTGTATAAAATCCATTCCCATATTTGAATCAACTTATGGGCTACTTATTTAGTGCAAATCCATTTCAAAATATTCAAATAATCTTGCGTTGTTTTAATCAATAAAAGCAGCATGAATATATTTTTAAAAATAAATAAAAATATATGAAACATCTAAAACCCCCGCATCGTAATACTTTTATTAACCGCAAAAGAACGTGATACAGACTGTTATACCCTAAAAAGGAACATTTGTTAGGGCTTAAAGAATGAATGGTAATTGCTTAACGGAAGAATTCAGTCGCTTAAAGGATGAATGGAGGGTGTTTAACGGAAGATTTTAGTCGCTTAAAGGAAAGTTTCAGTCGCATAAAGGAAGAATTCAGTCGCTTAAAGGATGGACGGAGGGTGCTTAAAGGAAGAATTTAGTCGCTTAAAGGATGGACGATGGTCGCTTAAAGGAAGTTTTTGGTCGCTTAAAGGATGATTGAGGTGCGCTTAAAGGAAGATTTTAGTTGCTTAAAGGATGGTAAATCAGTAATTTTTATTTCATAATCAGATTAAAACATTTTAAAAATGGCCTCTCCTAACTATGGTTGTGCGCAACCAGAATTGTACACCACTTCCCGCAATAGTTGGCTGCTCTGTCAACAGTATCTATCGCAGTTTGCGGATTACAAAAACAAATATACGCCTGCCTTTATTGCCGAGAATTTGGCACGTATCACGACGGTTGAAGCGATGCCCGACCATATTGCGCGGACAGAACCTGTGAAAGGTTTGCGCCAAGACGTTGTGGCTGAAAAATCGGCTGTTATGATGTTTTATGTTCGTTTACAAGGTTATGTCACGGAGGCTTATAAAGACGATAAAACGACCCGTGAAGCCATGTTTACAGAAATGGGGCAAGCGTATTTCGACAAATCAGATGTGTCGGGCATGATGACTTCTATGATTCCTTTTGTTAAAACCTATCAAACTGTGCTGACAGAAAAAGGTTTGATGCCTGCTTCTTTTCTAACGCGCCTTGAAGAAAAGCAAGCTTCTTTTACAACAGCACATCAAACTTGGAACGATGAGCGAAATGCGACACCCAATGCGACGGAAGATAAAATCATTGCCAACAATGACCTCAAAGATAGGGTTATGTCTATGCTGAAGGATGGTCAAAAGGTGTTTTATGATAATAAAGCCATCGCGCAAAAGTTTGTATGGACAACGCTTTTGACGGCTGTACGCGGTGTAAAACCGACGGGCTTGTCTGGAAAAGTGTTGGATAAAGCCACAGATGCCCCCCTCAGTATTGCAATGGTTGAGATTGAAACCATCAATAAAATGGTTTATTGTGACGAAGAGGGTCGCTATGAATTTAAGGATGTTCCCGCCGATAAATTGAAAATCATCTTTAAAGCCGAAGGGTATCATCCGCTCGTTGTGGAAGGGCGGGATGTCAAAATGGGTGTGATGGGACGATTGAATGTTAAAATGGAAGCGGTGGCTTAATTAATGGTGAATGGTGAATGGTGAATAATTTAATGGTAATATTCACCATTCACCATTCACCATTCACCATTCACCATTCACCATTCACCATTCACCATTCACCATTCACCATTCACCATTAAATTTAAAATTTAACCGTCAATTGTGCATTCAAAGTCGTACCCAATTGGCTGAATTGTGAACCATTGTAACCCAAAATGTCGTAACGACCACTGAAACCTAAGAAACCACGAAGCAATGATTTTTTAGAAGCATCTGCCAATGTTGCTTTTGCAGACGCTTCGCCTGCTGGATCTTTACCTGGATTGATTGGATTGAATTCTAAATCCCATTTTGGTAAGATATTGAAGATGTTGTTGGCATTCAATGTCAAAGTAATTTTGTCATTGAACATATAACCGATGCTCAAGTCAGTGACAACGGCTGGTTTGAAAACGGCTTTGATGAAATTCATATCACCACCACCATTGTCCAAGTCGCGGAAAGCAGTGGGTCCAAACAAAGTATTGTTCAAGTTGAACGCCCATTTGCCTGTGATATAATCTGCACCCAAGATAACTTTGTATTCAGGACGGCTTTCTGTCAATAATGAACGAATTTGTGCATTCAAGATACTTGAACCGTCTGCTGCAATCGCTGCTGGCTCAACTGGCGCACCAACGATTTTGTTTTCAATCATAAAGTTGCCCGCTAAGTTAAGGTTCAATTTACCATTACCGAGGGCGATATTGCGATAATTAGCAACGAAATCTAAACCAGATGTTTTGGTTTCGATACCGTTGATGAAGAACTGAATGGTTGATACATTAGCCTGAGTCAAGATTTTACCCAATGTACTTGTCTTGCTGCTTGAAGAAATCGAAGAGCTGTAAACGATGCGGTCTTTAACACCAATAGAGAAATAATCGAGTGATACACTGAAGTTTTTGGTTGGATTCAAACCCACACCGAATGTTACGTTTGTTGATTTTTCAGGACGCAAGGCATCAATACCCAACAAACGCGCTTGTGTACTGCGGTTGTTGAACAAACCTGACAACTGAATTGTACCACCGACGAAAGCGGCTTGTGTTGATTGCGAATAAATCTGATGCAAAGACGGTGCACGGAAACCATTTGAAACCGAACCACGAATAACGACTTTGTCATCTGCAAATTTGTAACGAGAAGATATTTTACCGACGTTGGCATTGCCGAAGTCACTATAACGCTCCGTTCTACCTGTTACGTTGATAAGGAAATCTTTTGTGATGTCGTAGCTCAAATCGAGGTAAGCACCGATGTTGAAACGTGAGTTAGTACCTGCGTTGGCAGCGTCAAAACCTGGGAAAGAGTTTGCACCTTGACTGGTATAAGAAGCGGTGTCACCTGCAACGATGGTGAAAGACTCTGAACGGGCTTCTGCACCAAAGGCAATACCGAATTGGTCAGTGATAGATTTAGTAACGTCTAAGTTACCGACGATGTGATTGAAACCATAACCACCTGGCTTGAAACGAGTCGGGCTTGAAAAGCCTAAACCACGATTGACGGTGTTGTCAACAACATAAGATTGTGAGTTGCCACCTGTTGTCAAACTGACATCACTTTTCCAACCATTGGTTTCGTTTTTAGCACCAATTGTGGCGTTGTAGTCCAATAAATCACCTTCAAAAGTTGGGACATAACCGATATAACCTTTGTAGATATTTACATCATCAGTTGGGAAAGCAAGAGTTGCTTTTGTGATAAAGTTGAAACCATTGTAATCCGTTGTTTTGTGGAGCAAACCACGGTCTTGTCTCCAATAAGGCGTACGGAAGTTGGCAAAACTTTTTACTTTCTTGGACACCATAGCAGCATTTGCATAGAGTTCAGTGTTTTCGCTCAATTTCACACCCCCGTTGATGAGGAATTTAGCTGCCGTGATATCACCTGAACCGTTGATGTTGTTACCTGTTGGGTATTTTGTAAGGTAGGCTTTGATTAATTGATCTTGTGCGCCACCGCCACCATCGCCAAAAGTGGCAATTTCAGTAGGTACGTCAATTTTTGTTGAACGCACAGCACTGCTATTTTGGCTAAATGCCAAAGTGTAATTCAAATAACCTTTGCCACCTAAATTGCTGCCACTGTTGTAAGAAACGCCATAGTTGCCACCGTAGCCATTGCCAGGTATCTTGGTTTCGACTTTTTCACCATTAGAAGTGGTTGTACCAGCATTGATGGTCAAAGAAGAATAGTCGTACTTGTCCTTCAAAATAACGTTCATGACACCTGCAATCGCATCAGAACCGTATTGAGCCGAAGCACCATCACGGAGAATCTCAACACGCTTAATCGCTTCTTGCGGAATAGCTGACAAGTCAACACCCGTTTCACCACGACCCGGAGAGAACTGAACATAAAGCAAAGAACTCAAGTTTTTACGTTTGCCATTGATAAGAATCAATGTACGGCTTGGTCCCATGTTACGGATTTCCCAAGGGTCAAGCAATGTTGTTGCGTCATTTACAGGCGTATTGACTGTGTTGAACGACGGTACACGATACTGCAAAGCCTTGTCAAAAGACGGTTGACCTGTTGACCTCAAGTCCTTAGCATCAAGGATATCAATAGGTAAAGGTGAGTCAGTGACTGTCCGTTGTGTGTTACGGCTACCCGTTGAGATAACCACTTCGCCTAAAACATTGTCAGCAGCAGATAATGTGATGTTTAAAACACCCGATGCAGGAATTGCGACTTCTTGCGTTGTGTAGCCAATTGAAGAAAGTACTAAAGTCGTTGCACCTATTGGCGCGGAAAAGCTGAATTTACCGTCACCATCTGTTTGTGCACCTGTTGTTGTGCCTTTAACAACAACGCTGACACCGGGAATACCACCTTTACTGTCAGAGACAGTGCCTGAGATGGTCATTTGAGCCATCATAGTGGTTGTGCAGAAGAGTAAACCTACTACAGTTAGTAGGCTTTGAATCATTTTTTTCATACAAAAAAGAGTTTGTTAAAATTATTATTAAAATTATTTGATTAAAGTCAAAACAATATTTCTTTATGTTAAAGGTTGTTACGCAGTTCGGATACTTCCAAATTATCCGACGTTTAGTCCCCCCTCAGTAAAAGTTGTCATGGATTGATTATTTTTATGTCATTACTCAAATTAAGTGATCAAGTTTAATAGACATCAAGATTTGTTGTTATAAACAATAATGGAGCAGAAATATCAAGTTGGCGTTTGTTGTGTGAAAATGCTGGATTTTGTTATTAATTGAGCCTAATAGCTATCAACAATGCAAAATTAAACCTTAATGCGAATATTCGCTAAGTTTTGTATTAAATTTATAAATTAGTGCTTAAATATTTGGTTGTTCAAAGTGTTAAGGCATTAAAATTATTGCTTAGCCGTGTTTCTCTTACTTTAATTTTGCGTATGCACAAATGTTTTGAAATGAAAAATAGGGCAACTGAAATCGACTGTTCAATTTCAGTTGCCCTATTTTTATTCACCCTTCACCCTTCAACATTAATTTGTCCTGTTTTTCACCCTCGGTCTAATGATGAGGCGCAAAGCTTGGTCATAAGTCACATAACTCCATACCCAATTGATGAATACAAAAACCTTGTTTTTAACACCAATTAAAGAGGATAAATGAACAAAAAGCCAAACAAACCAAGCGAAAGTGCCTTGAAAATGCCAAAAAGGTAAGTCAACAACGGCTTTGTGCCGCCCAATAGTTGCCATAGAACCCAAATCACGATAATGAAAGGTTTTAGGTTTGCCCCCTTTCGACATTGCTATAAAATTAGTTGCCAATCGTTTTGCCATTTGTATTGCTACTTGTGCCACTTGTGGATGCCCCTCAGTATATTTTTCTTCTAACATGTATGCAATGTCGCCAATAGCATAGATGTTATCTGAATTTTCGACTTGACAGAACGCATTGACTTTCAATCGTTTACCGCGTACAAATGTTTCGGCAGGTAGTCCTTTAACGGCATTGCCGACGATACCTGCTGCCCAAATCACTTTTTTAGCTTTCAGTACAGCACCACTTTTCAACGTTACTGTTTCACCATCATAATCACTGACATAATCGCCAAACATGATTTTTACACCTAGTTTTTCAAGAAACTCTTTGGCTTTTTCACTGGCATTGGTACTCATGGTATTCAAAACGCGGTCGCCACCTTGTACCAAAATAATGTCCATTTGCCGATAATTGAGTTCCTTGTATTCCTTTGGCAAAATATTTTCACGCATTTCAGCCAATGAACCCGCTACTTCCACACCGGTTGGACCACCACCGACGATGATAACATCCATTAGTTGATCGCGTTCAGCAAGGTCTTCGGTTAATAAAGCGGCTTCATAATCCTCCAAAATAGCATTGCGTAAGTACAAGGCTTCACTCACCGATTTCATGGGTATGACATTATCTATTAAGCGTTGATTGCCAAAGAAATTGGTGTCTGCACCGACTGAAATGACCAAGTAATCATATTTTAATCGTCCTTTATCGGTCATAATATAGTTGTCAGAAGGAAACACTTCTTGCATTTCAGCAACTCTAAAGAAGACATTATTGGCTTTCTGAAACGCTTTGCGGAAAGGGAAAACAATGTTCGATGGCTCAATACCCGCCATCGCTACTTGATAAAAAAGGGGTTGAAACTGGTGATAGTTGTTTTTATCCACCAAAACGACTTGATAAACCGTATTGGCAAGTTTAGATGCTAAGGTCAAACCCGCAAAGCCACCACCAATGATGACGATGCGTTTATAACCCGCGTCTGGAATATTTAAAGGCATAATTTTCGTTTTTAGGAATAATGAAAAATAAATTGCCAACTGAATTTTATAAATTCATCATTCACCATTACTTAATTGTCTTTGTCCCATTTCTTTAATTCAGCCGCTGCCTTAGGAACAAGTTGGAATTTCAGACTCTGAATATCAACTTGAACAGCAGCAGGTGCATCTACTTTTGGTGGAGAAGGAGAAGGTTTCGCGGTTGGTTTGGTCGGTGTTAGAATCTTAATTTTAGATCGTTTTGTTCCAAAACGTTTTTCCAAAACCTTATTTTTCAAATCCTCTTTCAATTCGTTGGCTTCTTCCGATTTAGGATTTGCTCTTAAAACTGCATTGTTTATTTGCTCGGCAGCTTGTCTTTCACCAATAATCGCCACCGCTTTAGCCACCCAAACAGCTTGTGTTTGATGCACTCGAACTGGGGCGTCCATCGCCTTCAATACATTCAAATGAGTAGCGATAGAATCAAGCAACTTTGCGTCGTTTGGTTTCTTTTCTAAATCATTGATATTCAATTTTATTTCATCTACCCTATGCTCAAAATCCTTTTGAATCTTCCACTTCTCTTGAATGTCCTGTTTGCTTTGTTGAGCTTTTTCAGAATCAGGGTTGCGTTCAATCGCTTTTTGAATGGTCACTTTTGCAGAATCATAAAGCCCCAAAGCCGATTGAGCATCAGCAATGGTTGTCAAAGCATCGGTACTGTTCAAACATCTTGATTTTGGCAATGTTTGAATTTGCTCAATAAGCTCACGTTGGGCCAATGTGTCAGAAGGATTTTCATTGACCTTTTGTACCAATTTGTCAATCTTAATCACATCTTTACTAAACGAGATACTTTGAATACTCGGATAACCAATCATAACAATTGGTGCTATGAAGCCATAGAGCAGTTTTAGATTTGTTCGACCTCGCAAAGCCATGAACAAAAAAACAAATATTAGTACCAATCCAAGGATAAACCCTAAAATCATCAGCACTAATTCATACAATTGAATACCATCGAGTAAATTCATGTTTGTTTTATTTTCTTAATTTATAGACAACTAAATAACGATTAGGTTATATTTGAATTGTTAAGGAGGAATACCTTTACACTTTAATCACTTTAATATGCGTAATCGGATGAATCTCCCAAGCCGTTGAGCGCGTCACACCTTTTGTTTTTTGTCTGATTTTAGCTGATTGATCGCCATGTTTAAAGTCATATAACAACCAACCTTGTACCTCTATTGTCCGCCCATGAAGTTTTTTCAATGCTGCTTGTGACCAATTAATGCCTTGTTGTTTCATCAAAAAACGCATTCGAGGTGTCACTTCAACAATGATTTGGTCTAAAACCCCTGTTCGTTCTCTGCTCGGTGTCAATATAATATGCGTATCCCTAAATTCAGGATTTTCGCTGTTACAATTACACGTTTCCTTCGCACTCATGCGCACACGCAAAACATACCCCCTCAGTATAGCCGCCTTTTTTTTGTCAAATTTACGACTATCTTCTTCAAATTTAGACAATTCAGCCCAATTAAATGTCGAATCAAAGTCCGCTTTTTGTGGAAAGGAATACCGGTTTTTTAATTTGTTCAAGGCTTGATCATTACTTCTTTTGGCAAATCCTTCCAGCGGGCAAGGCACGCCTTCCATGTCAAAAAGTTCTTGACAAAAAATAGAAGTATTCGAAATCAATATAAAAGCAATCAATAGCTGACGCATAAAAGGGTGTTTTTTTCGCTCAAATTTAGAACTTCAAAACAGATTGTACGCATTTATTGATGAGTTTTGAAACATATTTTTTCATCAGATAAAACATAGATAATTGGATCAACAAAAAAAATGTCAAAACGATTATCTTTTGTTAAATGATTATGAGGAAAATAAAAAAGCGCAATTAATTGATTATCAACTAATTGGACTTGTGTTTTTTTTGTTTTTGTTTCATCGACCTGCCATAGGAACAGCATCGTTTTTATCAGAAACATTGTGTGGTTTAAAATAAATGGCTTTACTAATACTTATCAATAGCTGATCTATTTTTGCAGGTTTGGGCAAAAAATCAACTGCACCATTCTCTAAAACTTCTCTAATCACATCTTCATCTGCTAACCCACTTGAAAAAATAATCGGCACTTTTGAATCAATTTGCTGGAAATGTTCCAACATTTGTAGCCCATCGAAATTGTCTAAATTGAATTCACTAATGACGACATCATAAATTTTGTTCAAAAATCGTTCTAAACCTTCAATTCCATCATTTGCCATATCCACTTGGCAGTCTAACTGTTCGAGTAAAGATTTGTAAGCTTCGCGCATTTCAGCCTCGTCGTCAATCACTAAGATTCGCGTCATGTTTTGTAGTTAATTATTTCATTGATAAAATTCGTTTACAGTATTAACTATTCCAAAACCCGTGCCATAGTGGTTGATGGGCTATTGGGGGTTAGGGGCTAGTTGCAACCAGTAACCAAATCCTGAGTAACCCATCCCCAATAACCAATAATCCGAATATCCTATTTATCTTTGCGCCATGAAAGATAAAGTACAGGTAATAGAAACCACTAAACGGTGGCTTGAAAGTTTTGTCATTGGCTTGAATCTATGTCCATTTGCAAAACATCCCTTTCGGAATAATAAAATTCGATACGTTGTTTTTGAGGATTCTGACCTTGAAAAACTCACCGAAACATTGCTTATCGAAGCCAATGAACTCGTTGCAACGACCCCCTCAGTATTGGAGACAACACTCATCATTTTGCCCGAATCCTTAGAAAAATTCGAGGAATACCTCGATTATCTGAATATGGCGGATTTCATTTTTGAGGAAGTTGACTTAGACGGTGTCATTCAAATCGCTTCTTTCCATCCAGATTATCAATTTGACGAAACAGAAATAACAGACGTTGAGAATTATACGAACCGTTCACCTTATCCGATGTTTCACTTACTGCGTGAAGACAGCGTGACACGCGCCTTAGAAGCCTATCCGGAAGTGGGTGATATTCCAGAAAACAATATAGATACGATGAATAAACTCGGTACAACCCGTGTAAAACAGATGCTCGATGACATTATTAGAACGAATTGAAGTCCTTTCGATATTGGGGCAACAACTACTTGAACCTTCAGATGAGCACGATGCCGTTATGCGCCGCACCGCTAACAACAACTCGTGGTTTACGATAGAAAATCAAAAACAAGCCATTGCAGAGATAGCTATTCACTTTTTAAACAAGGAAAGGCTGGGAAATTGGGCTAAAAACTACGATTATTTACAAACCGAAACAGATACTAGACAACCCAAAACAGTCGGTTTAGTGATGGCGGGCAATATTCCGCTTGTCGGTTTCCACGATATATTATGTGTCTTTGTGTCTGGCAATAAAGCTAAAATTAAAATTTCGGAGAAAGACCCTTTTTTACTGCCTTATCTGTTACAAATATTGAAAGATATTGACCCTAGAACGGCAGATTTCCTACAAATTACTGAGGGGTTTCTGAAAGATTTTGATGCGGTTATTGCAACAGGCAGCAACAATTCAGCCCGTTATTTTGAGGCATATTTTGGAAAGTATCCACATATTATCCGTAAAAATAGAAATGCGGTTGCGATACTGAGGGGGTCGGAATCAGCCGGAGATTTAGAACTTTTGGGTAAAGATGTTTTTACTTATTTTGGACTTGGTTGCCGCAATATTTCTAAGATTTATGTACCCAATGGTTATAATTTTCATCCACTTTTAACCGCTTTTCATGAATATAGAGAGATAGTTCAACATGATAAATATAAAAATAATTTTGATTATAACTTCACTCTTTTAATTCTGAATAAAATCAAACACGAAGCGAACGGCTGCATTTTGATGCGCGAAAGTACCGATTTGGCTTCTCCCATAGCCGTTTTGTACTACGAATACTACGACGATTTGACGGATTTGAAAATAAATCTTTGGGAAAGACGCGACGAAATCCAATTAATCGTCGCCAAAGATAGGGTAGAGGGTTTACCTTCGTTTTATTTTGGCGAAGCCCAAAAACCAAGCCTTGTGGACTATGCAGACGGTGTTGATACAATGGAATTTTTGAGATTTTAAGATAAAAGAGGCTGTCTCAAAAGTCAACGTTCAAACTTCGCAAACAGAATTTTATTTCGGAACTCGTTCAATATTAGGAAGATTTCAAATCTTCCTAATATTAGACGCTCGAAAACCTAATAATATTCTGTATAGAAAAACGAGTTTTCCCTTTTGAGACAGCCTCTTTTATCCAAAAATCCTAAAATCTCACTTTATTTCACAATCAAATTGAGAAGCGTCTCTACTGATATTTTTAAAATCATTTTTAGCATCCATATTTGCAACAGTTTGGTTCTTATTGTTGCGGATACAAATACGGCTTTCTGGTTTTATCTTACCATTTTCATCCACTGTTTTTGGATCAACAATGCCGTCATAAAGGATGTGCGGCACATTTCTCCCAAATCTTAATTTAAAGCGGAATATCTGACCAAACCGCCCTTGCCCCGTTGCCCGTACATGTTTTCTTTCAAAATTATTGTCGTGGACAGATATGGCAGTCGGGTAAGGATAATAAACCTTATCTTTTATCTTGTTTTCACTCATAAAATAGCTAATAATGCCCATTCCGACCGATTTATTATTGATAATCTGATTGTCAAAAACCTCAACATGGTTTGTTGCCAATATCAAAACTCCTGTTCCTCTTGGTACTTTTCCAACAATATTGCCCTTGGGTGCAAAGTTATAATGGTTGTTTTCTTTGATGATATTTTTAAAAACACGGACATGACCACCTTGTTTTTGGACTAGGTCAGGCAAGTCAAACACTAAAATACCGCCTGTATTGCCAGTGGCAACATTGTCAAAAACGTCTGCATGAAGGGAGTTTTCTATTTCAATACCTGCCACATTTTCAATTGCTGTGCAATTTTTCACAACGATTTGTTTCGATTGACCGACATAAATACCTGCATCACTGGCACCACGTGCCGTACAATTGTCAATCATCACATTTTCACATTGGACTGGATAAAGGGCATAAGCACCGTTTTTCTCATTCGGTTTGCCTGTCCATTCTGCTTTAATATTGCGAAAAGTAATGCCCTTGACGTGCATAGTTTTTATCAAATCTCCCTTAGAATCTTGCACAGTCATATCTTCAAGCGTAATGTTTTCACATTCAGAAATACGGATGCCTTCTGCGCCTGAGGTTTGATTTTTAAAACTCAAAATGGTTTTATCTATTCCTTTGCCACGTATAATAATGTTCTTTTTGCCCTCCATCGAAAGGCTTTTTGTAAGGTGAAAGACCCCCTCAGTAATTTCGACCGTAGAGCCGTCTTTTGCGAGAATCATTTGGGTTTGAATCTTTTTTTCTATATCTGCTTGAGAAAAAGCGGCATTGATTGAAAAAAGAGCAAGTGCAATGAGTGAAGTTCTTAGTAGCATATTGGTTAGTCATTTTAAGATGAAAAACCCAAATGTAAAAAGATATTTTGAATTGAGATAACAGATTTTAAAGTACAAAGACGATAAGACACTTCAAGTTGTCTTATCGTCTTTGTACTTAAAATCTTGAAACCCTAAAGTCTAAAACTACATAAACTATTGTTTCTCAAAACGTTGTGAAACACTTTCATTTTTAGAAACGATACGCATGATGTATGAACCGTTTGGTAAATCGCTGATATTGACAGGAAAGACCCCCTCCGTATTTTGCAATTTTTGTGCTTTCACCACTTGACCTAACAGATTAACAACAAGCAAATCAGATGCACCATTGTCACCATTGATTTCAACATTGATTTTATCTTTTGCGATGCTTGGATAAACCTTTGTTGTTGTGTTTTTACCAAAATTGACAGAAACAGTCTTATAAACAGTTTCTTTACCATCAAAATCTACTTGGCGGAGGCGGTAGTAATTGACGGTATTCATCGGTTTTTCATCCATAAATTGATAGCTTTTCAAGATATTAGAGTTACCATAACCTAAGATTTCACCAATTTTTTCAAATGATTTGCCATTTTCGCTGCGCTCAACTGCGTAGTAAGCGTTGTTTAACTCAGTTGCAGTTGACCACAACAATTTGACTGCTTGATTTTCTTTTTGCGCTTTGAAATCAACTAATTGTACGGGAATGGTAGTTTGAGCAGTAACTTTGAAGTTATCAATACGGCCAGAGCCAGCAATACCGAAAGATGAAGTTGCACCTATTGGAGTCTTGGCTGTGCACACTAACCTAAAATATACTTCTGATTTATTGTTCAGATCAGTAATTGAACTAAGATCCTTTGTAAAACTCGTAAGAGGGGTTGTGAGGAGTGTGCCGCTCCAAGAAAAAGCCGCACCCGCTGTTGGCGTTGATGATGGGTTATTAGGGATTGTATAAGTGTAAAAATCAGTATAACCAGATGCTCCTCCAACAGTTGTACTGTATTGAACTTTAAATGGGGCAGGCCCTGTACCACTACCATTTTGGTCCCAAGAAATACTAATACCATTATACCCAGTAGTTGCAACTTTAAACTGATAGTAATCACCAACATCCCAATTATTACTACTTAATGATTTTGCACTAAAGTTACCAACAGGTGTTGAGTAAGCAGTAGTTGCAGAAGCATGGAAAGCAGAAACCACTGAACCAGCAGTCAGGGCTCCTACATCGGCGATTGGGCTGCCAGTAGAAATACTTAAAGTTGAACCGGCTGTGGATGATGTAGTTACACCTTCAAAAGTCCATGTAGCAAGAGTTGTTTGTCCTATAATATTAGATATTACAAGGAAACAAACAAGGATAAGTGTCAAGATTCTTTTCATAATGTTAGTTTTTTAAAAATTTAGAGAAAATGTTTTAATTGATGAAGATATTAAAAATAAAGTAAAATTCATGTTACAAAGAAACACCAAAATTTTGAATTCAATTTAAAAATTCATGTTAACAATTTAATATTTTCCCAATCACAATTTTATACCGATATAGGTGTGTGGAGACAAAAGCCGAAGCTCTTCTTTTACATCTTCGGCGATATTTAATGCTTCTACAAAATCGAGCATATCTTTTTTACCAATTGCTGCTTTGCCGCGTGTCAAGTCTTTCAAGGCATCATAAGGATTTGGATAATTCTCGCGGCGCAAAATGGTTTGAATGCCTTCTGCAACGACCATCCAATTGGCTTCTAAATCATCGTAAAGTTTTTGTTCATTCAACAGCAGTTTGTCGAGACCCCTCAGTATGGAGGAGAAAGCGATATGCGTATGAGCAAACGGAACGCCGATATTTCTCAAAACTGTCGAGTCTGTCAAGTCTCTTTGCAAGCGTGAAATGGGCAATTTGGCTGCTAAATGCTCAAAAATAGCGTTTGCGAGACCTAAATTGCCTTCTGCATTTTCAAAATCAATCGGGTTGACTTTATGTGGCATGGCAGACGAACCGACTTCTCCCGCCTTAGTTTTTTGCTTGAAATATTCGATGGAAACATAAGACCAAATATCACGACACAAGTCAATCAAAATCGTATTGATGCGGCTCATGGCTTGGAAAAGAGCCGCCATATTGTCATAATGTTCAATTTGAGTCGTTGCTTGTTGGCGTTCTAAACCGAGATATTCTTGAACAAAATTATCTGCAAAAACGCGCCAATCAATCATCGGATAAGCGGCAACATGAGCATTGAAATTACCTGTTGCACCGCCAAATTTTGCTTTAAACGGAATTTGTTTCATCAGAACCAATTGATTATCAATGCGTTCTACGAAAACCCGAATTTCTTTGCCCAAAGTTGTCGGGCTGGCGGGTTGCCCATGTGTACGTGCGAGAAGCGCAATGTCACGCCAATTTGTTGCCCGTTCATCCAACTCATTTCTTAATTTTTGAATGGTCGGCAAATAAATACGGTCAAAAGCATGAAAAATACTGAGGGGGGTCGCCGTGTTGTTCACGTCTTGCGAAGTCAATCCGAAATGAATAAACTCCTTGTATGCGTCTAAACCTAAAGCATCAAATTTTTCTCTTAAAAAATACTCTACAGCTTTGACATCATGGTTTGTGACTTTTTCAATTTCTTTAATACGCTCGGCATCTTCGAGACTAAACGACTCAAAAATTTTGTCCAATGCTTCGATTTTATCTTCTTCAAACCCTTCAAGTTGTGGCAAAGGATAATTCGCCAAAGCGATAAAGTATTGAATTTCAACAAATACGCGATAGCGGATGAGGGCAAACTCTGAAAAATAATCAGAGAGTTCTGTTGTCTGACGGGAATAACGTCCGTCAATGGGTGAAATGGCTTTTAACATACTTATAAGTAATGATGAATGATGAACGATGAATAACGCAAGACATTGACTATCAAATAATTACAAAAAATCAATTTCCCGTTTACTTTCGTTTAACTATTTATTGCCTAACAAAGCGCTCAACGGTTTTGAAGTAACCATTGTCGTAAGTAAAGAAATAAATACCATTGGGTAAAGACGCGATATTGATATTTTCTTCCACTTGTCCGCTTTCAACAAGGTAAACACGTTGCAGGACGACACGACCTGAAATATCTGTAATTTTAATATTTAAAGATTGTTTTTCATTTGTTGTGGCTCTAAAGGTGACGAAATCTTTTGCTGGGTTCGGGAACATCTTGAGCGAAAATGCTTTTTTCTGATTTTCGATGGTAATGGTTTTAGAAAACGTTTCGACACCATCGTTATCAACCATCCGAAGGCGGTAAATACTGAGGGGGTTCGGATTGGTATCATCGAAGCTGTATTTTTGGATAGTTGAGGTATTGCCGGAGGCTTTAATATGCCCAATTTCACCCCATTTTTCTTTGTCTTTGCGTTCAATTGAATAAAGATGAGCATTTTTTTCAGTAGCGGATTGCCACGTCAAAGCGTTGTAAGTGCCTTGGTTTTTACCCTCGAAGGATACTAATTCGACAGGAATGACAATACCACAGCCAAAAGCTTGAGCGACCCATTCAGGATGGTCAATGTAAGGATTGCCGTTACCTTGGTAGGTTTTAATGCAATTATTCCTATCTATATCTGCCTGTGTTACAGGGTCTTGTATATGCCAATTATAAAGTGTTTGAACGTTGGCGACATCGGTTATTGGTCGTCCGTAGGTCGTGTTCATTTGAGTTTCGTAAACTGTATAGAAATACAAAATGGCGCGAGCAGTATTGCCTTTTTGAACTTCACGCGGTTCGTAAGAGCCTGTTTTAAATTCAGAATAGCCTTCAATATTACTTGTTGGCATTGTCGAAGTCGCTGTGTTGAGTAATATTTCCCACTTCGTCGTTTGGGCATCAGGTATTTCAGCAAAGGGATAGCTTCCCCTGTCACTGTTCCACGTTTCGTAAGTCGGAAACAAATGGCACATATCGGCAACCATCGGAGCATTGCTGTTGAAGAAACTTTGTGGCACAGTATGTTCTGCATTGATAATACGACCATTCGGTAAAGCTATACTCGTTGCCGTGCTGTTTTGCGGATGTGATTGCGTATAACCGCCATAAACGCACGTAACCGTATTGCTCATATTGTCGCAATTGCCATACATCCGTCTTCTCGCATTATCATAACCTAAGTCAATATGTGTGGGTAAACTGGCGCGTACAGTTGCCCTAAAACCTGCACAGTCGCCTGTTCCGACGGTGTTTGTCGTAAAACTACCCGATACAGGCGAATCCGTCATGTAATCAATAGGCGATACACAGGTTTGAAAATTGTAAATTTGAACGTAATAAGTGGTATTGGCTGTCAAACCCGTAACAGTAACACTTGAGCCTATGCTATTATAAACCGTTTGCTGACCACTACCATAAGTGGTTACTGCCGTATAAGTCGTACCGTCAGCCGGTGGTGTAAAGCTGTTTGAAGTATTAAGCAACACTAAAGTGTTTGAGCCATCGCCTTTAGTCCACGAAATCGTTGCGGAGGTATTTGCAGGTGCAGCAGAAAAATTTGAGGCTTGAGCAGTTGGCGTTGTACAAGGTAAAGTGCCTAAAATTTCGATATCATCAATTTGCCATTCTTTTGTTAAGGTAGATGTACCATAGTATTTGAAGGCAAAGCGCACATTTCCAGAAACCGCACTGACATCAATGGCTGGAATTGTCGTAAAAGTTGAAGATAGTGTTGACGTATTATTGGCAACTAAAGCGGACAAAGAGACAGCAGTCCAAGTGGTTGTTGATGGATTTCCTGAATAATTGGTCGTATAATACAGCTCAATCATTGGACCATTGAAGCGATTTTTATACTTAAAACTGAAAGTTTCCAGAGTGCTATTGTCCATATCGATTTCAGGTGAAACCAACCAATCCTCATCATTTTGGTCGCCAAAACCATTCATTGAGGCAAAACCAGATGTAAAAGTCCAAACATCAGTTACGCCGAGTACATCAACCGCTGTCCAATCGCCAGAAGTATTTGTATTAAAATTTTCAGAATGAATGACAGTTTGAGTGTTTGCAACAAAAAAGAAGGCTAACACGAATGTGAACGAAAGGAAAATTCTATTCATAATGTTTATTTAATGTGATTGTTGAAAGGTTGAAAAAGTCGGCAAATATAGTTGTTTACCTTTGAGATAGGACTAAGTTAATGTTAATTTTATAAAACCTCAAAACGATAGTTTGACTGTTTTTATATGACGGTTTTCACTCAACAATTTCTTAGCTTTGTGCTTCTGAAATATTGGAGACCACTGATTTAAGTTTTCCAAAGTATTAGTAAATGATAAAAAAATCAGCCTGAATCTGTCTTATCTCTCAAATCAGTGGTCTCCAAAAAAATTTAAAATCATGAAAAAAATAGTCATTCTCGGCGCAGGAGAAAGTGGTGTTGGCGCAGCATTATTGGCAAAAAAACAAGGTTTTGATGTCTTTGTGAGCGATAAAAGTCCGATTAAAGACAATTTCAAAGCGGAATTAGATGCCGCTGAAATTCCTTATGAAAGTGGTGGTCATACTGAGGGGGTCATTTTGAAGGCAGATGAAATCATCAAAAGCCCGGGCATTCCTGAAAAGATTGCTTTAATTCACAATGCCCAAAGGCATAAAATTCCTATTATTTCAGAAATCGAATTTGCCAGCCGTTTTACCAAAGCTCGAATCATAGGCATTACTGGTTCAAACGGTAAAACGACGACCACGAGTTTGGTTTATCACATTTTCAAAACGGGTGGTTTGGACGTTGCCGTAGGCGGCAATATTGGCAAAAGTTTTGCGCGGTTGCTTGCCGAAGAGCGGGAACACGATTTTTACGTCCTCGAATTGTCCAGCTTTCAATTGGATGGCATTCATGCATTCAGACCGTATATTTCTATTTTGTTGAATATCACTCCCGACCATCTTGACCGATATGACTACAAAATGGCGAATTATGTCGCTTCCAAATTTCGGATTACGATGAATCAGACCGAAGACGATATATTTATAACCAACAAAGAAGACCTTGAAATCAAGCGTTTTAGGGACACCAACATCGTAAATCCCAACGAATGGGTCATTTCGACGCATTTTGACTCCGATTTACTGAGGGGGCGTTTCGATATGTCAAAAACCAAGTTGCGTGGACCACACAACTATTTCAATGCGTCTTGTGCGATTGCGGCAGCTATCGTTTGTGGTGTAGGTGATGCGAAAATTCAACAGGGTTTGGAGACATTTGTCAATGCACCGCATCGCCTTGAATTTGTCGCTACTATAAACGGTACGGATTATATCAATGACTCAAAAGCGACAAATGTGGACTCCGTATATTGGGCTTTGAAGGCTATGAATAAACCAACTGTTCTTATTTTAGGCGGTCAAGATAAAGGGAATGATTACGCTTCTCTTGAAAAAATAGTGGCTCAAAAAGTCAAAGCCATTGTGTGCATGGGTGTTGACAACAAAAAACTGCTTGAATTTTTTACGCCAATTGTCAAAAATATCGAAGAAGCACATTCGGTTGCTGATGCGGTGCGTATTTCTGCCAAATATACTGAGGGGGGTGATGTGGTGCTGCTATCGCCTGCTTGTGCCAGTTTTGATTTGTTTAAAAATTATGAAGACCGTGGTGATCAGTTCAAGAAAGAGGTTTTGAGTTTGGTTTGATACGACATTTTATTTTCGGGCACGAAATATTCTACTGTTTAGAACACGATGTTCGGGGAACTTTGAAAGTTCTCCGAATATAATTGCCTTTCGATAAAATATAATTTGGATAAAAAAAAATGACATTCCTCTCTATACTGCCGTTTCCCTAAAAATACCGTAGTTTTGCGCCCAAATTCTAATAATTGAAGTCAAAATGCCTTGACTTTCCAATAAAACCCAACTGTTATGGATTATAAAAATAATATTCTCGAAACGATTGGCAATACGCCACTCGTAAAAATCAATAAAATCACTTCGCATTTGCCTTGTTTGGTGTTAGGGAAAGTCGAAACATTCAACCCTGGACACTCCATTAAAGACCGTATGGCGGTCAAAATGCTGGAAGATGCTGAAAAAAATGGACGTATTACTGAGGGGGGTACCATCATCGAATGTACGTCTGGTAATACAGGTATGGGCTTGGCTTTGGCGGCTGCGGTGAAAGGTTATCGCTGTATTTTTACGACAAGTGATAAACAATCGAAGGAAAAAATTGACCTTTTGAAGGCGCATGGTGCAGAAGTCATCGTTTGTCCGACCAATGTTGAACCTAGTGACCCGCGTTCTTATTATTCGATTGCTGAACGCTTATCTAAGGAAATTCCGAACTCTTGTTGGATGAATCAGTACGACAATTTGTCAAACCGTCAAGCGCATTATGAGTCAACGGGTCCTGAAATTTGGCAACAAACAGCAGGTAAAATTACGCATCTCGTTGTCGGTGTTGGAACAGGCGGAACGGTTTCAGGTACAGCCCAATATCTGAAAGAGCAAAACCCGAACATAAAAGTTTGGGGTATAGACACTTATGGTTCTGTTTTTAAAAAATATAAAGAAACAGGCGTATTTGATGCCAACGAAATTTATCCTTACATTACTGAGGGGATAGGGGAGGATATTCTACCCAAAAACGTGGATTTCAGTTTGATTGATGCTTTTGAAAAAGTGACCGATAAAGACGGTGCTGTAATGGCTCGTCGTTTGGCACGTGAAGAGGGTATTTTGTTGGGTTATTCTGCGGGTTCTGCAATGGCGGGTTTGTTGCAATTAGGCGACCAATTTACGAAAGACGATGTTGTTGTCATCATTTTCCATGACCACGGCAGCCGTTATGTCGGCAAAATTTTCAACGACGACTGGATGCGTGAACGCAATTTCCTCGACGATGAATTGAAAGTAAAAGACATTATTTCTAACAAATCGAATAAGATTTTCTATTCTGTTACGCCGCAACATACTGTTAGAGAAGCTTTTGACATGATGAAAAAATACGACATCTCTCAAATGCCTGTTATGGCGGGTAACGAAATGGTCGGTTCTATTTCTGAAAATACGGTGTTGACTTATCTTTTAGAAAACCCAATGCGCCATGCCGAACATAAAATAGAGGACATTATGGATGCACCGTTCCCTATTGTCAATGAGGAATTGCCTGTGAAACAATTGAATCGTTATATTTCTAAGAAAATACCTGCGGTGGTGGCTAAAGATAAGGCGGGGTTGTTGCATATTTTGACGAAGTATGATATTATACAGGCGGTTTAGAATAAAAAACACCGCTTTTTACTGATTTTGAGTAAAAAGCGGTGAATTATTTTCTGAATTAATATTTTGTGGCTAAAGATAGGGAAGACAACGGTTTTTTACTTGCTTTATTAATAGTTATATTACTTGGCAGCTCTCTAAAGATTTTACCATCAATTTGGCAACCTCCCTTTGCATGATTTTCGTGTTCAGAGGCAATAGTTGGGTCACTCTGATTTTCATTAAAATCTTTTTTGCCCCACTGCTTAAAGAAGAAAGGAGTCCCTGTTCTATCACATTCTTTTTTTATTGACTCAATCCATTTTTTTTTAATAGGTCGGGCATTTGGACCAGACTCTCCTCCAACAATAACCCAATCAATATGCTCTAAATACAAGTTTTTGACTTCCCCAATTAGAGGTTCAATTGATAAAAATTTAGTTTTAGCGGGTGTATTAATAAGGTCTAATATCCTATTTGATACTTTTTCATTTTCAACTGATACGCCCATCCAAATATTTTCAGTCCAATCAAGTTCACATGCTATTTCCTTTAGTCTCTCAGAGCGTTTAGTTAATACTTGATAAATATGAGGAGTTGTGTTCATTACTTGAAATACTAATTTTATATAATCCAAAGGCACTTCTGGATGAAATAGATCACTCATTGAATTGACAAAGACTACTCTTGTTCTTTTCCAACCATAGGGCACATTCAACATTTTAGGTGCTAATGCTATCTTAAAACCATTTTTATATTGCTCAACACCCATCGCTTGAAGTCGTTTAGCCATTCTTTCAGCATAACAGTTTTTACATCCCGCTGATATTTTTGTGCAACCCGTTACTGGATTCCACGTTACTTCCGTCCATTCTATTCCTGATTGTGTAGCCATTATTTAAGAATTTTAATTTGTTTAATAACTCCTTGTTTTCTTCGTTCTCCCAATGTTGAATGTGCATAAGAAAAAGTGTCTGTTCCTATTTTCTTATCTTTTTTAAGTTTATCAACAATAGGTTTTGCATGTATATTGCCCAAAAAACCATTTGTTAAAGTGAAAATATAAATATCCCATTCTGTTTTAAGTTTCCCTTCTAAAATTTCTTTTTCTAGTTCTTCTTCAAAGAGAGTCAATTTTTTAGGTTTTACAGGGAAAAGACTATTTGAATATCTTGCTATGTTATCTTCATCAATATCAAAATTGGCATCTCCAATATTAGGATTAACGCTCCAACATACCTTTAAAAACTTTTCTAAACCTAATGGGTGGCTTGAGCCAAAAATTAAACCATAGATATTGGTTTTCTTTTTAATTGAAAAGCTGGTTAAGTAATATTCTTTGTTATCAGGTATCAGTAATCGGTATCGGTCTGTTACAAATCTATGAATTTGATGAGTGGGTAAACCTTTAACATCTTCTTTTGAAATATTTAAAACACTATTAATGCTTTCATCTTCAGCGAATCTTTTAAAGGTACTTGATGAGACAAAAAAAAGTAAATCCGTCATAGGAAGATTTACAAGTTTATTGAAAATGTCTGCATTTACAAACTTCACCCCAAACTGATCAAGCCAAACTAAATTTGCAAAACCCTGCATTTTCTTATACCATTGATCAAATAATTCTCCAAAATCTTTATTTTAAAGATGAACTTTTAGCGGTTTAGGTGCTAATTCAAGATTATTAACCACATCTTCCAGCTTTTTAAAATATTTAATTTCATATTCGTTTAGATATACATTAACATTCAAGTTATGTTGGATTATATCAGGGAAGTGAAAAGGAAATGCTTCTAAAGCGATTAAAGGACTTCCCTTTTGACTTATGGAATCTTGCCCTGCCCCAGCAAAGAAGTCAAATATATTTACCCCTTTGAGCCATTTATAATTGATAGCATTTTTTATGAATACGGGGATACATTCATTAAGATAATTTTCAAAAAGCTCAAGTTTGGTTAACGTGGATTCATCAAAGGGTTTATCAAAAAAATCTTTTGCCATCGTTTTTCGTTTTAGTTGATTAAATATATTGGCATAAAAATACAAAAAGTTTTTAAAAATTAAAATAAAGATAACATTTTTTGTTTTTAAATATAATTTTAATCTCTTGTTTTATTGTTTTGAGCTAAGTATAAATGAATGTACTTTTTACAAATGAAAAATAAATTACTCCGTAATCCCCACCAAATCAAACAAAAATGCATACTCCATCGCCGTCTCCTTAAACCGTTCAAAACGTCCCGATGCACCACCATGTCCTGTTGTCATATTACAAAACATATAAAGTGGAGTACGTTTATTCGTCCGCAATTCGCGCAGTCGAGCGACCCATTTTGCAGGCTCCCAGTACTGTACTTGCGAATCGTGCAAACCTGTTGTCACCATAGTAGCGGGATAGGCTTTTGCCGAAACTTGGTCATAAGGCGAATACGATTTCATGTAATCGTAATACGTTTTGTCTTTCGGGTTGCCCCATTCGTCAAATTCACCGGTGGTCAAAGGAATCGTTTCATCGAGCATCGTCGTTATGACATCTACAAAAGGCACTGCCGCCACAACGCCTCGCCACAAGTCAGGCCGCATATTTATCACCGCACCCATCAACAAACCACCTGCTGAACCGCCCATTGCCATCAATTTAGATTTGGCACAGTACCCCTCAGTAATCAGCGTTTCAGCGCAAGCGATGAAGTCAGAAAAAGTGTTTTTCTTATTCAACAATTTTCCGTCTTCGTACCAATGACGACCGAGTTCTTGTCCGCCACGAATGTGTGCAATCGCATAAACAAAACCTCTGTCCAAAAGACTCAAACGCGGTGAAGAGAAATGCGGATCCATCGAATGTCCATAACTGCCATAAGCGTACAACAAAAGCGGTTGCCGCCGTTTTTTATACATATCTTTTCTGTAAACGATTGATATAGGCACTTTTACACCATCTGGTGCTGTTGCATAAACCCGCTTTGAGACATAGTTTTTTGAATTAAACCCTGCGTCTAAAACGGCTTCTTGTTTCAAAAGTGTAAACTTTCTCGTTTTGACATCATAATCAAAAACGGTGCTTGGCGTTGTCATTGACATAAAACCAACACGTAAAGTATCTGTTTCATAGTCTGGATTTGTACCTGTATAAGCCATATAAACTTCTTCGCCAAAGTCCAAATAATGCTCGTTGCCAGTGTTTTCCAAAACCCGAATTTGCGTCAAACCATCTTTACGTTCAGACAGGACAAGGTGATTTTTAAAAATATCAAGGCTTTCTAAAAGCACATCGTCACGATGCGGAATAGTTTCTGTCCAATTTTTTCTAAAAGTACCCCCCTCAGTATTTGGGTCATCAGAACAAGCCATCAAACGAAAGTTCTTCGCTTCCCAATTGGTGATGATATAAAACGAGTCACCTGCATGGTCAATCGTAAATTCATGATGTTTTTGACGGGGTTCAAAAATCCGAAATTCACCCATTGGGTTATCGGCTTCCAAAATGCGGTATTCGTTTGAAACCGTTGAGTACGAGCCAATTACGATGAATTTTTCTGATTTTGTTTTATAAACGATTGCACCAAATGTTTCGTCTGTTTCTTCATAAATAGCCACATCATCCGCTGGATTTGAGCCTAAAACATGTCGCATGATTTTGTAAGACCGCAACGTTTCAGTGTCTTTGATGGTATAAAAAACAGTCTTATTATCGGCTGCCCAAATCGAGCTACCTGTTGTCCCTTCGATGTACTCTTCTAAGATTTCACCCGTTTCAAGGTTTTTAAAATGTATCTTATGAATCCGCCGACTCACCGTATCCACGCCATAAGCCAACCATTTATTGTCAGGTGAAATCGAGCGACTGCCGACGGTGTAATATTCAAAACCCTTTGACATGTCGTTGACATTGAGCATGATTTCCTCGGGTGCTTCCAAAGTCTCTTTTTTACGGCTATAAATCGGGTATTCATGCCCTTCTTCGTAACGTGCGATGTACCAATAGCCATGATAACGGTATGGCACAGACATATCTGTTTGGGCAAAACGAGCGACGATTTCTTTAAAAAGTTGCTCTTGAAACGGCTTGGTATGTGCCATTTTTGCTTCGCGATAAGTATTTTCAGCATTGAGATAGGCAATAACTTTTGGGTCTTCACGCTTATTGAGCCAAAAATAAGGGTCAATGCGGGTATCATTATGTATCGTTAATTCGGTTGGAATTTTACGCGCTTTCGGTTGTTTCATATATTGAATTGCTGTATTGATGATAAAAAAAAAGCCTTTCAGCGATTGAAAGGCGAATATCTGTTTTTTTATTGAGTTTTTATACGGTTATAGGGAGGGGGAGGTTTCAGATTGTGAAAAATCAATGTTGAGATAGACATCATCCACGTCCAATTGAAACGGCAAACTAACCAATGATAAAACGCCATTTGACACCACTTCTTCAAATTGCCATTTGCCTTTTTCGTTCAAAATCCATTGTTCGATTTGTTGTTTGTCTTGCGAAACCAAAATATATTCACGCAATGTGTCAATTTTTTGATACGACAAAAACTTATCACCTCTATCAAAACCTTCTGTTGAATTGGACAATACTTCAACTATTAATATAGGATTTACAACAATGTCTTTGTGTTCATCTTCATAAATCGGCAAATCTTCAACGACAAATACATCAGGGTACAAATAATCTTTGTAATGAAGAAAACTTTTGATTTTTGTATCGGTCATTACTCGGCTTTTCAACTTTTTCATTTTAACATCAGTTAGAAATGAAAAGGAAAGGTTAGAGATTAAAGACCCGTGATTAACAGAACCGCCAGCCATATATCGCAATTTTTGGTTAAAAAATTCATGTTTCCCTTCTTTTTCGCGTAAAGTTTCGCGGTCAAGTTTAAGGAACTCGGCTGCGGTCATCACATTTCTTTTAGGTACGGCAATTGTAGCTGTCATGTTTTTTAAATTTTTTGTAAAAATACAACTCAATTTTAAAAAAAACAAGCGAATACTGAGGGGTGGTGGTGAAGTATAATTTTATGATTAGATTTTGATGCCTCGTTAATCTAACCCTTGTGTGCTTATACTTTTTTTTTCAAAAGCTTTTCCGTTATAATAAAACACAAATTTTATCATTAAAATTCAAAAAAACAAACAATTCAAAACATAAAGTTTTTAAAAATAATAAAAAATTCCGACTTTATCGAGAGGAATAAGATTGTTTTCTTCTGATTCTCTAATATTTTCCTGTCTTTTGCGGAAAATTTAAATACTTCTTTATAACAAAAACAATTGTAAATCAATGGAATACAGACGTTTAGGAAAAACAGGATTACAGGTCAGTGCCTTATCACTTGGCTCTTGGTTGACTTTTGGCAATCAAATCACGGACGATGTTGCCGAAGAACTGATGAAAATCGCCTACGATGCAGGTGTCAATTTCTTTGATAACGCAGAAGGTTATGCTTTTGGTCAATCTGAAATCGTGATGGGTAAGGCTTTGAAAAATTTAGGTTGGGACAGAACAACTTATATCGTTTCGTCAAAAGTCTTTTTTGGCAGCCGCCGAGAACCCATGCCCAATCAAACAGGTTTGAGCCGTAAACACATCATCGAGGCGTGCCACGAAGCCATGACGCGCTTGCAAACGGACTATCTCGACCTTTATTTTTGTCACCGTCCCGACCCCTCAGTACCAATAGAAGAAGTGGTGCGGACAATGAATACGCTGATTGCACAAGGTAAAATCATGTATTGGGGTACATCAGAATGGTCGGCTGTTCAAATTATGGAAGCCAATGCGATTGCCCGTGATTTGAATTTGGAGGGTCCAAAAATGGAACAACCACAATACAATATGTTTTGGCGTGAAAAAGTGGAAAAGGATTACCTCCACATTTATCCAAATGCAGGTTTGGGTACAACCATTTGGTCGCCTTTGGCGGGTGGTACGTTGACGGAAAAGTATGCCGATGGCATTCCTACGGGTACACGCATGACTGACCAAAAAGGTTTGGATTTTATCAAAAAACACAACCTTGCGCCTGAAAGGTTAGAGAAAATCAAGGCTTTGAGCGATTTTTCAAAGGAATTGGGAACGACCTTAGCAAAAGTAGCCATCGCTTGGTGTGTACAAAACCCTAACGTTTCGACGGTTATTTTGGGTGCATCGAAGCCTGAACAATTGCGTGAGACTTTGACTGCACTTGATGTTTTGCCACTTTTGACCCCCTCAGTAATTGAGCGTTTGGAAGCGATTTTGCAGAACAAACCAGAGATTATTACGCTTTAGTAATGGTGAATACTTGAATGGTGAATCTTTGTGAATAATTGATTGTCAATTATTTATTTAATCTAAAAAAGTTTTTTAAACTTAGTTTTTCGAAAGATGTCTGACTCTAAAATGCGCCCTTTGACATATACGGATTATAAACCAACGGCCAGAAAACTGCCTGTTTGGGTATTGCTCGACAATGTCGAGACACCGCGCAATGTCGGCATTGTATTTCGAATAGCGGATACCTTGGGCATTGAAGGTTTGGTGCTGTGTGGCAAAGCACCAGCACCAAACCATAAATTGTTGAGCAGAACAGCTAAAGGGGCAGAACGGCATGTACCATCTACCTATTTTGAGGATACCTTAACAGCCATCGCTGATTTTCGCAACAAAGGTTACACCATCGTTGCACTCGAAATTACGGATCAAAGTGTGGATGTGAAAACGGCTGATTTTAAGAAAATGGATAAAATACTCTTGATTGCAGGGTCTGAAAGTGCGGGTATTTCGCAAGAAGTTTTAAATGCCGTTGATATGGCAGTACATATTCCGACAGCTGGTTTTTGCCTGTCTATGAATGTGTCCGTTTCGATTGCGATTGCTGTTTATGAAGTTACGAGACAGTTGGATAGATGATAGTGAGTCGCTGATAGTGTAAAATAAAAGTGGCTGTCTCAAAAACCATAGAATATTTTGCGTTGAAAATTTCGATTTGCCTTTTGAGACAGGCTCTTTTATTTTACACTAAGTGCTTGGACAATATCATTTAGCCATAAAACAATATGTTTCTGAATAATTTTCACTTGATACTTATCAATTTCAGTTACAACATTCTCATTGATGAAAAATAGCCAAAAACCCATTGTTTATTATCGCTGATTTTGTAGAAAAAATCTTCGATAGTCACATTTTTGCCATCTTTTACATAAGTCCTACGCATTTTGGTCGGGCTTTTTGCTCTGATGCGGTACTTATCACCTGGATTAGACCATGCCAAAACTCTTGCTTTTTGAGAATAGCCGTCCATAACACGCACCATACCGTCTTTTTCTAAAGGGTTTTGAATTAACAAATAACCTTCTTCAATGGCTGGATTTGTTGGGGCATTTGCAGCACCCGTTTGTGCAGTTGCAGGATTTACTCCCTCAGTATTGGCCGTATTCGCACCTTCAGTTGGCGCGATGTTGGCATTTATTGTGTTTGCAGATTGACTCGATTGCCATTTGAAAGCGGCTATGGTAAGAATAACCAAAATCGGTGCAATGATGTATGCCCAATTAATTTTTTTGTATAAAGGTTTTCTTGGAAACGGATCTATTGCTAAGGAAGAAGTGAAAGCACGGTCACTTTCTGGAAGGGTTAATTGGATTTCAAGTTCTCTCAGTTTTTGCTCTAAAATAACTAAGTCTTGTTGGAGGCGATTATTTTCTGATTTTAGAATTTCAGAATTTTTATTCAGTCGGATTTCACGCGTTCTAATTTTTCTCAATTCTGATTGCAATTCGCTGGTAATGCGTCTTTGCTTATTAATTTCATCAAGTAAGGAGTTCAGTGCCACTTCTGGCTCATTATACATATCAATTTCTTGTTTCATGATTATTGAATTTTTAGCTATGCGTTTGTTCTTTCGTTAGTAAAAATTGTGATAAAAAAAGCAAAATTAAATCAGATTATTTGAAAAACATAATACACACATAGATTTTTATCGTTTTGCATAGCAGTTTAATAAAAAATATTTGTAAAACGTTGTATTACAGTGTATTTTAAATATTCAATTAATGATCACTTCTTGTAAAAAATCTTCACCGATTTCAGTATTTAGCATTTGCCGAATCTTTTCACGTCCAAAATGCAATTCAGAACGCAAAGAGGCAGACTCAATTGTCACATACAAAACCTTGTCGCGGAGACGTAATTCACGGGTATAAGTGGCAATCGTTTTACCCATCTTTTCTTCCCACAAGCTTTCAATTTTTGTTTTATTCAAATTATCGCCCAATTTGAACGCTCTAACCATTTGTTTCAGCACATCTGCCAAAGGTTCGTCGTTTGTCTTTCTCATGCTTTTATCATTTTTTCAATACCAAAGATATTGTTACCAACATATCGTTTCTTGTACGAATTTTCAAGAATTCCGAATGTATGCAAAGGTACGAAAAATGCATCATTTCGTTTTGAGATTTCAACTTAGTTATACACTTGATGGCGAACTTTACATTGGAAAACTAAGTTTTATTATTAAAACCGTTATGGTCTAACTGTTCGTGTTTTCCGTAAACATTATGGTAATTTGGTTGAGACAACGGCATCACGCATTCTTGATTTGCAAGGTCAAAATGAAAAAGGCGCCTCAACTTCACGACTTGTTGACGAAGAAGTGATATAAAGTAACAAAATAGATAACAAAGAATTTTGAATGTCGAGGTGTTGTAAACTCTTCGACATTCTTCGTTAATGCCCCCCTCAGTATTATTATCTTCGTATGGCTTATACAGATTTCCTTGGCCGTATAGGCTACTTTAGATTAAAACCAATGACATAGCACGGGTTATCAAGCAAATTCGTCGTAAATAAGTCCCTTTTTGAAAAGGATTTTTTTAGTTTTGGCACTTTCTTCACCAAATCATAAAAAATTCACGTTTCAATGAAAAAACTCTTTTTATTCTTTGCGTTGTTATCTATATCCTTCATAAACGCACAAAACAATCCCATTCAATTGATTCCGCTACCTGTTGAGATCAAACAATCAACGGGTACTTATCTTTTATCGAATGCAGCGACAATCAGCTACAATAAACCAGAAAGTCGGAATGTAGCAGACATGTTGAATCAAAAACTAACCGCACCAACGGGTTATACTTTCAAAGTACAACAAGGTGTTGCGGGTGCAATTCAACTCAATATCAATAGTTCGCCTAATGCAGAAATTGGGAAAGAAGGCTACATCTTAGAGGTGACACCAAGAGGCGTTGTTATCTCGGCGAACCAAACCGCTGGTTTGTTTTACGGTATGCAATCACTGATTCAACTATTTCCTAAGGAAATTGAAAGCAAAACGGCGACAAAAGCCACTTGGAGCATCCCCTCAGTAAAAATCAAGGATTATCCTCGTTTTGGATGGCGGGGCATTATGCTCGATGTCAGCCGCAATTTCTTCACCAAAGATGAAGTCAAAACCTATATTGACCAAATCGCCAAACTCAAATACAATACTCTGCATTGGCACTTAACGGACGATGAAGGTTGGCGCATAGAAATCAAGTCTTTGCCTAAACTTACCTCCGTCGGTGCTTGGCGTGTGCCTCGTGCTGGACATTTTGGCGAACGTGAACCGCCTAAAGTCGGTGAAGCCGCAACCGTTGGCGGTTTTTACACACACGAAGACATCAAAGAAGTCATTGCCTATGCGCAAGACCGAAATGTCGTCATTTTGCCAGAAATTGATGTGCCTGGTCACAGTATGGCAGCGATTGCCGCTTATCCTGAATTGAGTTGCAAAAAAGACCCGAACACGATGGTCGGCGCTGGTCATAAGTTCTCGGAATGGTATGGCAACGGCACTTTTAAGATGTTGACCGAAAACGCTTTGAATCCGTCAGATGAAAAAGTGTATGACTTCTTAGAAAAAGTATTTACAGAAGTCGCCGCTTTGTTTCCACATCCATACATCCATGTCGGCGGCGACGAATGTTACAAAGGCTTTTGGGCGCAAGACGAAGGCTGTCAGGAATTGATGCGAAAACTAAACATTCATCACGTCGAAGACCTACAAGGTTATTTCATGGGTCGCTTAGAGAAAATACTACAAGCCAAAGGTAAAAAACTGATTGGTTGGGATGAAATCTTAGAAGGCGGCATTTCGCCAACGGCAGCCGTCATGAGTTGGCGTGGTGTCAAAGGTGGCATTGAAGCGGCAAAAACGGGGCATGATGTGGTTATGACGCCGACAACTTTTGCGTATTTGGACTATAATCAAGGAGAAAACACCGTTGACCCACCTATTTATGCAGGTTTGCGTGTCAGCAAAAGTTACAGCTTTGAGCCTGTGCCTGATGGCGTGGATGCCAAATACATTCTCGGTGGACAAGGCAATCTCTGGTCTGAACAATTGCCGACCTTCCGTTATGCACAATACATGACCTATCCGCGTGCATGGGCTTTGTCTGAAGTTTATTGGTCGCCAAAAGCAGCTAAAAACTGGGATGATTTCGCCAAACGCATGGAAACACATTTTGATCGCGCGGACATTGCTGAAATCAATTACAGCAAAGCCGTTTATGATGCGATTGTCAAAACAAGCCTCAAAACAGGTAAACTAACATTGACTTTGGAGTCTGAAATCAAAGGTATGGACATCTACTACACCACCGACGATGCCATGCCAGATAACTTCTGCGCCAAATACGCACAACCCGTCGCATTGCCCGATGGACCAATTACTTTGCGGGTTCAAGCTTACCGCAATGGATTGCCGATTGGGCATTTGATTACTTTGAAACGGGTGGAGTTGGAGAAACGGGCGGAACGGTAAGGTTTGGATCAAGATGCGAGGTTGCTTCGTACCTCGCAATGACAGAAGGATGCTAAGGATGGGCAAGTGCTTATCCTTAGCATCTTTTTTTGTCCTTTGCTGCTTGATACAAATGACTCTATTGATACGCCAAACTTGCCTCTGACAATATATCCTTTATAATGTCTCGAAACGCCAGCGGTTCTAAAACCTCAACGTGTGCACTGTAGGACAATATCAAATTTTGCCACTCATAATTCCACCGCAAATCAAATGAAAAGACAGCATATTGAGGGGTCTGTTCCACGAGTTTTTGAGACGTATGTAAAGGGCGATTTATCCAATGAGGCGCCAAAACACGACTGACCCGAATGAGATAAGGCATACAAATATGTTCTTCGAACTTCGTAACGCCAACAACATCGTTAAAATAGTCTTGACCTATTATATACGTGTTCGGTTTATAAAAAACATGCGGTAGAACCTCAATCCCTTGAATGCGGTCAAGCGCATAATTTTCAATCTTGCTTTTGTTTTGATTTAAGCCAAAGAGATGCCACGACTTCTTGGTTTCTTTTAAGAAATAAGGATGCACCTGAATCTCAAACCCCGTGTCAAGCCATCTGTTGTGGTCATCTTCGTCGTGAGGAAAGGGCGCGTAACTTAATTTGAGCACATCGTTTTGCACAATATGGTTGTGCAATGTCCGAAGCCAACGCACGCCATTTGACAGAGGGCGATGATCAAAAAACAAAGTAGGTATTTGCATTTTGGCTTGTAAACCCATTTGTTGTTCCAATTTCAAGACCACTTCACTTAAATCCTGCATCTGAGGCAGATGCTCAAACTGTTGCAATACATCTAAGGCGGATTTGATTTTTGCGGCATCGTAGCGATTGAGCGCATTATTACTTAAGTTAAACCGCTCCTCATAAAAATAATAGGTTTTTGCACCAAAATCATCTTTTTCGGTTCTGATTTCTATCGGTGCGCCTTGTTCCCGGAGTGCCTTGATGTAGTTGAAAAAAGAACGCTTTGAAAGGGATTTGTTAAATCGTTCCTCAAAACGTGCAATAATGTCTTCTTGAGTATAAAGTCCACGTGATGACAACAGGGTATCAAAAAACTCGATTTTCGTTCGTTTGTCTTTCATTGAAAAATTAGGTATTAAATTTTTTTTCAAAGTTATCATTTTCACTGCAAAGTTTCTGCACTCTGGGCTTCTATTTTTACAATCGAAACGGTGAAGGGTTTCAC
>JAYSQG010000302.1:0-20387 GCA_043721685.1 Saprospiraceae bacterium
TCCCTTTATACATTTTTTCAGAAGGATACCATGTTTCCTTTTTTTCATCAAAAACACCGCCTTTAAGAGCCGTAATTTTTTTCCACTCCGCATCATTCACTTTGCTGCGTTTGAGCATACGCCATACTTGTCCGTTCGCGTCGAAAATACCGTCACCCGTCACCCCTACATTTTCCACATCTGTTGCCGAAATCGGTGATTGACAACGCATTGTTTCGATGCCTTCAAAAGTAGCAACTACCAAAGGATAAGCCTCTTTATTATCAGTAAACAAAACAAATGCGCCTTTGTCGAGATGCAAATTGACATTGCTTTTCAAGACAATACCCGCTGTCAACCACAAGCCTGTTGGCACAACGACCACTCCCCCGCCCGCTTGATTTGCCATATCAATCGCTTGATTGATAGCCTGTGTGTTAAGTGTGATGCCATCAGGTTTTGCACCATAACGGACTATATTATAGGTGTCCCGACGAAAAGCCGTTCCCGCAATTTTAGGCAATTCAAAAGCATATTTCTCTTCAAAAGCCGATTTTTTCAAGAAACTACGCAACAGATGTCCTGTTTCAACCAAACATTCTGCTGCAATACTTGCCATCAATTCTGCACCATATCGCGTGAAATGTGTATTGTCTTCGATACCTTTGGGATTTTTCAGATAGTAACCACTGCCATATTGAACAAACATGTTTCTTGAAAATTCAATACCTTGTGCCTCAATTACTTTCTGGCTTTTTAGGTGCATATCCAACAATGGCACATTCAAATTTTTCGCCAAAGCCCGTACTACTGAGGGGTACTCACCATGTTGATCCACAAACGCACCTTTGTCGTCAAATTTGCGACGCATGACAGGCGTTGCCAAAATTGGGTTTGCTCCTTTTGCCTTGATTTCTTCTATAAAACGTGTCAAATTCCGCTTATAATCCGTTTGTGGTGCAGCATAACGTGCTGTATCTGATTCTTTTTGGTCGTTATGTCCAAATTGCAACAAGACATAATCGCCCTTCTTCACCTTATCTATTACGCCTTTCCAATGCCCCAAAGTCCGAAAACTTTTTATTGACCGACCATTCACTGCATGGTTTTCGATATGCACCGCATCGGTAAAATATTCGGGCAACACCATCCCCCACCCTGTTTCGGGTGCATCAATCGGTGCTTTATTCGCCATAGTTGAGTCGCCACAAAGGAAAAGTGTCGGTCTATCATCGGGCAAAGTCCAAGCCCAAAGGGTGAGTGCGATGAGCGCACAGAAAACTGTTTTTACAGAAATACGGAAATACAGAAATACAGATTTTATCATAATGCTATTTTCTTATTGTTTAGTAACAAAAAATGCCTGTCAAATAGATTGACAGGCAAATTTAACTATGGATTTTGGTTCAAAAGACAATATTAACGAGAACGTTTCCGATAAAGACTCCAAAAATAAATGTTTCAATAGAAACAACTCCTTTTAATCTTCTGCCTTTGTGTTTCCATCCATAAGTTGGTTTTTAACCGTCGTTTCTTCTATTTGCTTCAAATAATTGTTCGCAGAAAGTACCTTTTGACCTGTTGTCTTCTCAAAGTTTTTCCGTGCATTGCCAGCACCTTTGCCCCCTTTTTGAGCTGCTTCGTGGTTTTCATTAAAACCTTGTGCATCTGTTTCAACCGAAAAAAGCCGTGTGGACTCCTCCCCTAACGCCGTAAAAATCAGTTCCAAATTGGTCATGTGATCCCGCAGGTTTTCACGTTCAAGACCTTTAAAATCAGCGTGTTGTATAGGTGTCATGCCAAAAGTTGCCTTCGCAATTTCAGCCGTCAAAATAGCATATTCTTGTCCGTCTTTAACGCCTCTGTTTTTCCATTCATTGGTCAATGCTTTGCGGGTTTCGATACTCTGAACACGCCGCAAAATCCACTCTTCGGAATAACCTTTTGCACGATACAATTCCGCTTGTCGTTCCGTCAACAGTTCAGGATTTTCGGTTTCTTGTATCCGTTCGTTGCCAACTTGCGCCAACCACAACTTCAAAGGCTCAACTTTTGGCGAAGAAACGGACATGATGATACGCAGCACCCCCTCAGTATGAGCGCAATTCATCTTCTGTTTCCCACCTTCCGTTTCTACGGCAAGGGTACTGTAAATTTTACTGTACCCTTTCTTCAATTCTTCATCTTTTCGGCGCAAGTTTGACCAATATGCTTTCGGATTTTTAGTATCTGTCAAGACCGTTAAGACATCATCAAGCACAAAATACCATTGTTCATTGTGCCAAACCTTCCTAATTTCTTTACCTTCAAACGGCATTAATCTATTTTCCATTTTATAATTCTTTGTTAATCAATTTTTTAACTTCTTTATCAAAATCAGATTCATAGATTTCATCTTGAATCACTCTGTATTTTTCATACTCCGATTCTGCTTTAATCTTAGCTTCTAATAAATTTTAGTTGCATCGGCTTCGGTATAAATGATTTCGGCAGCCGTTTTGCCTGTAATTGCCCAATGCAGTTTGTTTTGTACCGTTGTAAAAAAGTCTTTTGTCGTTTCCGCATCTTTGTTATAATCGGCTGCAAGTGCATAAATATCCGTGATTTTTTGATAAAAACGCCGTTCGCTTGCTCTGATTTCTCGAATACGTTCCAAGAGTTCATCAAAATAATCAAACCCAAATTAACTCCCTTTTAAAGCTGACAGCTTCTGTTCTAAATCCGATAAAGCGACCCCATAGAACTTGTTTAATTCTAAAAATTGGTCTTTATAAATTTCTTCTATCTTGATTTTCAATAAGTTAGAAGCCATGCCATTTTTTTGAAAAATAGCGATTGGCGATTCATTGGCAGGAAAAATTGTTGAAGTCACACTACCCGATTTGGCACGCACTTCCTCAAAAATACGTGCGAAGCCCCCCTCAGTATTCCCAACAATTTGGTCGAAAATAGGCTGTTTTGCAGCATCAAAAGCTTGTTTTGTTTGCCTAATTTGTGCTTCAAGGCGTTTAATTTCTTCTGTATTTGTTTTTGTTATGGACTTTGATTTCTCGATGGTTTCTTGTTTTGCAGACATCGGTTGCCAATCTTCTTGCAAGGCTTTCACAAAAAAGCCCGCTTGATTCCGCGCCCCTACCCTACTCGATTTTTCGGACAAGGCCCATTTTTCAAGAAAGTAGGTTTCAAGATTGTTATGACACCTCGAAACGGCTTGTTCCCTTGTTTTTTCATCAACAATAACAGCAAAACCTTGCCGTTCATATCGTTTTATCGCAGCCGATTTTAGACCTAATTTTGTCAATTTCTTAACCGTTTCATCTGAAATCCCTGCATTTGTCGTTGTTTCAGCCACCAAAGTTTGAATCTGTGCAACATCCCCCCCCTCAGTATCAGAGACCGAATTAGACAAAATCGTGAACTTCAAAGCCGTGACTTTCCGTCCCGTTTTTATCTCCTCATAGTCAAAAGTAATATCGGTATTCGCATCTAAATCGCGCTTCGCAATGGACAAAACTTTGTCTTTAAAATTGGCATAATACTCATAATTTGACCCCAAAAGCAATTGCAAAGCACCCAATTCAAACGTCCGATGACCAATGTTTCTATATTGACACAACAACTCATATAAGCGAATCGAGTAAGCACTCCGCAGGCGAGCGATATAGTGCAAAGGATAGCGTGTAAAATTCCGTTTCAACGCCAACAAATAAGGTTTCAGCAACAACGACACCTCAAAAGTGACCGTCCGAGCCGCAGAATCCATCTCATAACCCGCAATAAAATACGCCGTCGTCACTTTATCTTGCGTTTTTATGACAATCGGTTCTTTGTTCAACCTGTCCGCAATGTCTTTCATTTCGGGATAAAAATTGCCCCAAGATGTGTTTTCTTTATAACCCAAAAAGTCTTTAAGCGTGCTGATAGGCACTGTATAAAGCTTCAAATCCTTATCATCGGGGCTGATAAGCGACAATATAAGACGAGCCACTTTGTGCGCTCGTGTGGTCAATTCAGGTGAATAGGAGGCTTCAATCAGTTCATTTGACTGAACGACGACGAATTTATTGGTTTCATTCGTGAGTAGAAACATAATTATCGCAGCAGATTATTGAGTGAAAAAACGTTCAAACGTACTGAAATATAACCTTTCCCTCTAAAAGTTAGCGACAATGTTTTCTGGAAAGACGATATTTTTCACAAAAGGGGGTGTTTACGTACTGAAAAAGTTATAGTTCGCTGAAAATGAGGCTTTTTCGATGAAAGCTTTTCAAAAATTTAACCTTTTAGAGTTGCTTTAGAAGAAGTAAACAGGGTTTCAACGCAACGTACTGAAAAAGGTATAGTTAGAGACAGTGCGTACTGAAAAGGTTATAATTGCTACTGAAAAAGTTATAGTTAATGCCGGGTTTGTACTGAAAAAGTTATAGTTTCTACTGAAAAGGTTATAGTTAAGCGCGTAAATAGTTGATAATCAAATAGTTACAGAGGTCTAAAACAAGATAAAACAATTAATAAAACAAGAACAACAATAAACGACTTATTCTTTTGTTGTTGTTCTTTTATAAAAATATTAGAATTAACGTTTTGAATGGTCTAAAAGACCTAATTATATCCTAATTGCTGTTCTTTTAATTTTAAAACAAGAAATGAGCGTACTGAAAAAGTTATAATTCAGTTGCAGTAATTGCTAAACCTTAACTTTGAATAATGTACTATTTAGGTGTACTGAAAAAGTTATATTAAAAAAGGGTGTACATCAGTATATGTTATGGACAAGTCGCATTAGCTAAATTTTCTCTGTATTTCATTATTTACAGAAACACAGATTTCTGTAAATAATGAAATAATGTAGCTTTTGCTATTGTTTTGCGAGATCAATCATCAAAAGCACCAGCTTTTGATGATTGATAGGTTTGTTAGACTCTACGCACCTCTTATTTCTGTCTTTAAAGCTATTCTTAACCCTCTTTTTGCCGTTTGTGCACAAATTGCAATGATTTTAATTTTTGGCTTCTAAAATAGAAAAATGAACTGACGACTTATTTAAAATGCTTCTGTATTTACAGAAATACAGAAATCTGTAAAAAAGTTTTTCTGCAAAATCGTATTTCTGTCTTTGATGTTTTCTGTATTTCTGTATTTTTGCGATTCAATTAAAATAATAACGCTTATGGTTTTATCAGTAGTCAATTTAAAAGGTGGTGTCGGGAAGTCCACCGTGAGTCAAAATTTGGCGGTTAGTTTTACATTGGCAGAAGTGAAAACCTGCATCGTAGATACCGATTTTGAACAACAAACGTCTATGAAATGGGTGGAACAACGCGGTGATAGGCAGCCACGTATCCCTGTTTTTACGATTAGCGAGAAGGCTTTATCGAGCAATTTGGCAGAGTTGCGAGAAACGTACCAACTCATTATCGTTGACGGTACGCCCGCCCTGTCAACTTTGGCGAGCCGTATTTTGTTGGAAAGTGATTTGGTTTTGGTACCCATTACGCCCACAGGCTTCGATTTATGGAGTTTTGAGAAGTTTTTGGAACGTTATGAAGATATCAACTCACGTCGAGAAAGCAAACTACCTGCCTGCCTTGTCTTGAATCGCGTTAGGAAAACAAGTTTTCACAAAGGCGCAGAGGAAGCGATGCGGGAGTTCGATATTCCGTTGCTCAATAGCCGCATTGCAGACCGCATGGCGTATCAAGAGGCAGGTTTGCAAGGCTTAGGTGTTATGGAATATAAAGACAAAAAAGCCATCGAAGAGATTGATAGTTTGACCAATGAAGTGTTTGAAATCATGAAAACGCTTTAAAATTGCGTTCTGTTTTTCTGTATTTCTGTAAATAATGATTTGCAGTTTTAAATAATTTACTAAAAATCAATGAGTTATGAGTGATAAAAAAGACTTTTTCTCTAAATCTTTGAACCAAACAAAGAAAACGATACTCCCCTCAGTATCAGAGACACCTGACCCACAAACACAAGTGAACACCGTCGTCAAAGAAATACAAGACGGTGGCATACAACGTCTGACCTTAGATATTCCGCTTGAACTCCACCGCCGTATCAAAATTAGGGCGGCAGAACGGGGTATGAGCATCAAGGATTTTGCTGTCAGTTTGTTTGAAAAAGATTTGCTGCCTTAATTCTGTATTTCTGTAAATAATGTTTTACAGAAATGCAGAATTAATACCCCTCAGTATAAAGTCAAAAAACAGGAAAAATCATGGCAAAAAAATTCAACATAACAGGACGGTGTTATCCTGCAAAGCATTTTATGGCAGATGTGTCTAAGAAAATGGCGCAGATATACACGATGGTTGAAGAAGGTGATTATTTCATCATCAATCGCCCACGTCAATATGGCAAGACGACAACTTTGTTTACGTTGTCGAATATGCTGTTACAATCGGGTGATTATCTGGTTTTTAACACAAGTTTTGAAGGCTTAGGTGATAGCACGTTTGAGGACGAAGCTAAATTTTCGGAAATATTTGTGTTGTTATTAGCTGAATTGGCTGATATCTATGCGCCAGAATTGTCGGAATGGCTGCATGAGACAGCACCGCAGACAGAAACTTTGAAAGATTTGTCACGTCTTATCACCGATTTGGTCAAAAAAACAGATAAAAAAGTTGTCTTAATGATTGACGAAGTTGATAAAAGCAGCAACAATCAGCTTTTTATCAGCTTTTTAGCCATGTTGAGACAGAAGTATTTGGCGCAAGATATATTCGACACTTTCCACGCTGTTGTCCTCGCAGGTGTTCACGATGTGAAATCGTTAAAACTAAAAATCCGTTCCGACGAAGAACAGAAATACAATTCGCCATGGAATATAGCGGCTGAATTTAAAGTGGATATGAATTTCAATCCAACGGAAATAAAGCCGATGTTGGACGATTATGTTGCTGAACGGGGTGTGAAAATGGACACGCAGTTAATGTCGGAACGTCTGTTTTACTACACTTCGGGTTATCCATTTTTGGTCTGTAAGTTATGTAAAATGCTTGATGAAGATATTTTACCGTCAAAAGAGGTGAAAGAATGGACGGAAAAAGACCTTGAAAAAGCGGTTCAAGATCTTGTTCGAGAAAGCAATACAAACTTTGAAAGTTTGACTAAAAATTTGGAGAACAACCCCGATTTATATAGCGTGGTCTATCAATTGCTGATTGAAGGTGAATATTTTGATTATAATATTCACAATCCAAGTATTCAATTAGGTTTGATGTATGGCATTTTCAGTAATGGTCGAGGTATTCGTATTCAAAACAAGGTTTATGAGGAATTGATTTATCGTTATATGGTTTCAAAAGCCCGTTCGCAAGTTCTTTTAGCGGCACACAATACGAGTAAGTTGTTCTATTTACCTGATAATCACCTGAATATGGAGCTTGTTCTCACAAAATTTCAAGCCTTTATGCGTGAGCAATACAGCAAAAAAGATCGTGATTTCTTAGAAAGGAATGGCAGATTGGTCTTTTTGGCTTTTGTAAAACCGATTTTAAATGGTGCAGGATATGATTTTAAAGAAACTCAAATTTCAGAAGAAAGACGTTTAGACGTTGTTTTGACTTATTTTGAACATAAATACATTGCCGAATTAAAAATTTGGCGTGGTCAAGAAGCCCATGAAGAAGGGCTTTTGCAGTTAGCAGATTATTTAGACCGACAAGGTTTGACCGACGGTTATTTGCTCATTTTTGACCATTCATCCGTTAAAACGTGGCAGACGGATAGGGTAGTGGTGAAAGGAAAAAATATTTTTATGGTGTGGGTTTAGTACCCTAATGTCAGCGACGTTTTGAACCTCGCCGACGTTTTGAACGAAAAACAACTTGTGACATATTCTTAAATGATTGACTGTTAAATAGTTATAGCTTTATTGTTGGATTTTAATTTCTGTAAATCTGCATTTCTGTAAAACATCATTTACAGATTTACAGAAACCTTTAACCTGAACCCACCCCTCAGTATCATACCATATTATAAGCATCAGACTTTACATAAACTTAACATTGGCTTCATTTTGAGTTTACATTGAGAATAGACCTTTGCGCTAAATTTTAAAACTAATTTTTACGCAATGAAAAAATTCTTTATTCTCTCTTTCCTTCTTTGTTCGTTTTTAAGTACAGCCTTGATGGCACAAACACAAATCTCTGGAAAAATTATTGACAAATCTAATGGCGAAACCCTTCCCGATGCCGTTGTTCAAGTAGAAGGGACTACAACAGCCACCTTGACCGATATTGAAGGTAAATTTAATCTCTCGGTTGCGCCAGGTACTTATACGCTTGTTATCAGCTTTATTTCTTATGAAACAAATAAGGTAAAGGTTGAAGCAAAAGCCAATCAAGTCAATTATGTTGAATTTGCGATGTCTGAGTCAAAAAGCTTGTTGCAAGAGGTCGTTATTACAGCCACGCAAGAGCGTTCAGCCGCTAATTTCGTTTTGATTGAGCGCAAAAAAGCGGTTTCGGTTTCTGATGGTATTTCATCGGCTGAAATTCGCAAAACACCAGACCGCACCACTTCGGACGTTTTGAAACGTGTTACAGGTGCTTCGATTCAAGAAGGAAAATTTGCAATTATTCGCGGTATGAACGACCGTTACAACGCAGGTTATTTGGACGGTGCATTGCTGCCTTCGACAGAGTCTGACCGTAAAGCTTTCGCTTTTGACGTTGTTCCAGCAAATTTAATTGACAACTTGACAATCATCAAAGCGGGTTCTGCTGATTTGGTAGGTGACTTCGGTGGCGGTATCATCAAAATTAATACAAAAGCGATTCCCGATAAATTCACGCAAAGTTTGACCATTGGTGCGCAATATCATTCAACGACAACCTCAAAGGACTTCTTGCAGTTTGAAAGATATGCGGGCGAGAACTTCAATATTTTAAGTAGCCAACGCGATATTCCAAATTTTACTGAGGAGGGGCTAAAATTGGCAACTTCTTTTCCAAATGCTAACGACAAAACGCGTTTGGCGGGTATTTCTCAAACATTTAACAACGATTGGTCAAATCAATATGTCAACGCAGCACCCAATGCGCGTTTTGCTTATTCGATTGGGTTGCCTATTCGTTTAAGAGATAATAAGAAAATCGGTGTTATTGCCGCTTTAACTTATGCCAATACACGCCGCATTTCGGACGGCAATATCAATACTTTCGACGGTTCGGGACAAGTAGCAGGTTTTATAGACCGTTCTTTTTTGCAAAACACAAGTACAGGCGGTATCTTCAACGTCAACTACGTCAGTTCCAAAACACAAATTAATTTTCGCAATCTTTTGAACTCAAACACGGACAATAATACCATTTCGAGAACAGGTGCGGGTAATATCAGCGATGGTTTATTGGTTCAAAACAAAGCCAATTTGATTAATTTTAATCGTCTTTACAACAGTATTGTATCGGTGAAACAAACGATTGGCGAAAAATTTATGACCTTGAATGCGTCGGTGAGTTATTCAAATATTCTCCGTAAAGTGCCTGATTATCGCATTGTGAGTTATACAAGCGTTGATAATAATCCGTTTGCTCTTTCAACGGGTGACTTTTTTAACAGCAGTACAGGTCGTTTTGCGTCAACATTGAATGAAAATCTTTATGGTGGCAATTTGGAGTTGAACAAGCAATTTGACGGTGCAAACATCAAAACAGATGTTAAAGTCGGTTATTTCTACCAAAATCGGGCACGTAATTTCTCTGGGCGCAGTTTTGTTTATAACGGTGTATCTGCCGAAACAACGCTTAACCCTGCCGATGATTTAGGTCAAAAAAATATTGGCGCATCGAAATTGTATTTGATTGAAAAAACATCAGACGACATTGCTTATTATCGTGGAAAATCGTTGATAAATGCCTATTTCGTTTCAGTTGACCAAAAATATAAGGAAAAATTGCGCTTGGTTTATGGTGTACGTTATGAAGACAACACGATAAATGTGGACAATCAAAAAACAAATACGCCGATTGCCAATATCCAAAAAGGAAGCATTTTACCTTCCGTCAATGCTTGTTATTATTTGAATGACAAAACCAATATCCGCGCAGACTATTTCGCATCTGTCAATCGCCCAGAATTCCGTGAATTAGCACCTTTCTCGTTTTTTGTATTCGACAAAAATGCGGAATTGAGGGGTAATAAAAACCTTCAAGTGGCGACTTTGCAAAATTTCGATGTACGTTATGAGTTTTTTCCTGACGGTGGACAGCTTTTCTCTGTGGGTGGTTTCTACAAATCTATCCAAAACCCCGTTGAGTTGAGCCTTGATATCACACAGCCGTTTACGACTTTTACTTTCCAAAATGAAAAATCAGCAAAGATTTACGGTTTGGAATTTGAGGTTAAAAAGAAATTAGGTTTTATCAGCAAAGCACAATTTTTCCAAGATTTGGGTCTTTATGCCAACTTGTCGCTCATGAAATCGCAATTGAGTTTGAACAATACGCAAGCAAAACAAGACAGACCGTTGCAAGGACAATCGCCTTACCTTATCAATGCAGGTTTGCAATATGACAATGCCAACAATGGTTGGTCAGCAAGTTTGGCACTCAATAGAGTCGGTCGTCGTATTGCTTATGTGGGTGTTGATCCTAAATATGGTGCAACACGCCAAGATATTTATGAAGCACCGCGTACTGTTATTGATTTTCAAATAGGTAAAACCATTAAAAATTTGAATATCAAATTGACAATGGGTGATTTGTTGCACAGCGATTTGACTTTTTACCAAGATGCAAATCAAGATGGTAAATACACAAAATCAACAGAAGTCAGTGGTGATAGGTTGATGTTCCTTTACAACAATGGCTTTTCAAGCACATTGAGTTTTGGTTATACTTTCTAAAAAAATGAGGGTACTGATTGTTAAAAATTGTACAACTATAACAATCAGTACCCCCTCAGTATATAAAGCGAAATTGACCTAAAAGATAGGCTTTTTTGCACAATTCTATTGTTTTTATTTACAAAAGCGATTCATTTTATTTTATGTTTTTTGACAGCAACCCATTTGCTGCCCAACTATTGTCATACTTAAATTAACGAAAAATATTCATTTTTAAATTTTAAAAAATTCTACGTGATGAACAGAAATGTACTTATTGCTCTGGCTCTATTTCTAACAGTTTCGGTATCTGCTCAATCTTTCCAATTGCAAGGCACAACTTATATCGGTGCTTTGACCTCTGATGCAGCAGCCGATTGGACAAAAAGTTGGACAAATTTTGACCCTAAAAATGCCGTTTATGGCGAACCAACTGACTTGACAACTTTGGACGGCATGGCTTCATCGCTTCCAAAACCAGGTGAAAAAGACATTACAGGCACATTGACATTAGATGCAACCAAAGTCTATTTGCTCAAAGGTTTTATCGTCGTTAGAAGCGGTGGTAAATTGGTTATTCCTGCGGGTACAGTCATTCGTTGCCAAGCGGATTTGAGTTCAACACCTAAAAACTACGCATCAATTATTGTAGAAAGAGGTGGCAAAATTGAAATCACAGGTACAGCCGCAAAACCAGTTGTCATCACTTCTGCAAAAGCAGTAGGCGCACGTGAGAGAGGTGATTGGGGCGGTTTGTTATTGGCTGGTAAATCAACACATAACTTGTGGTCAGCTACATCGGACGTTCAAATGGAAGGCTTCAATGGTGTTACTTTTGATGCTAATTTGGCATTTTTCGGTGGCACTGACGTTGCCGATAACTCTGGTATTATCAGCTATTTGCGCCTTGAATTTGGTGGTTTGGCTTTTGAAGTAAACAAGGAAATCAACGGTTTGACACTTGGTGCTGTTGGTTCAGGTACGACTATGAACAATATCCAAGTTTCTTACTCTGGCGACGACTCTTTCGAGTGGTTTGGTGGTACAGTCAACTCAAAATACCTTATCGCATGGAAAGGTACGGACGATGACTTCGATACGGACAATGGTTACAGAGGCATCAGCCAATTCGGTATCGGTGTGCGTGATGCGGATTATTATGACTTGACATGGAACGCTTCTTCGGGTGGCTCAACTTCAGAAGGTTTTGAGAGCGATAACGAGGCAACAGGTACAGCTTCCGTAACGCCCGTTACAAGCTGCGTTTTCTCTAACTATACCATGGTTGGACCTGTTCCAGTGGGTTCAAAATGGAGCGATTTGAATTCGACAGCGCAAAGTGCTTTCCGTCGTGGCGCACGTATCAGAAGAAATTCAAGTCAACGTATTGTTAATACTATATTCATGGGTTATCGCAACTTTGCGATGCTTGATGGTGACAGCTGTATCCGCAACACAAACGATGTAACCGCTTTGGCTTTGGTGTTGCCAACAACGCCTGTTGATGCGGTATCAAAACAAATTATGTTGTCTAATAACCTGATTGTCAACACAACAGCCGCTTATTCACCTGCTACATCAACAGCGAATGGTTTGATAGAAGTATCAAGTAGCACATCGTCACAAGCTAAATTGGACGCTTTAACAGCTTGGTTCAAATTGGCAGCAAACGCAAACAAAGTTGACCCTGTGGCTTTCACAACGGGTACACTTTTGGTCAATCCTTTGGCAAGTTCAACAACGCCTGACTTCCGTCCCGTAGCGGGTTCCCCTGCCTTGACAGGTGGTGGTGGCAAATTCACTGGTACGCCTATTTCTGCGCTTATCAGTGGTGCAAAAGAAATTGCAGCCGCTGCAAAATCAGCCCCTGTTTATCCAAACCCGATTTCAAAAGGCAATTTGAACTTTGGACGTACCGTTGAAGTATTTGGTATCTTTGATATGACGGGCAAATTGGTCAGTAATGGCTTCGATACAGACCATTTCAATGTACAAAACTTGACTTCTGGCATGTATTTCATCAAAATGGAAGGTCAAATTCAGAAGTTTATTGTTCAATAAAAATATTGCGTAAACATTATGTTTATGTTGCTTAAACCATTCTGTATCAACAGAATGGTTTTTTTTGAGCCACGAATTTCGTGGCTCTTTTGTTTAGAATGCCTTTATACTGAGGGGGGGCGTTAAGAGCTTGCTTTTTTAAACATCCGATAAGAAAATACAGTCGGAATCACGCACATCAAAGTGATGGCTCCCAGCATAAAAATCATAGAAAATTGCGGCGATAAAAACAAAGAAACAACCGCTATCAATAAACCTCCACCAAACCACAATTTACCCGCTAATTGATGTGTTTTGCGCCAATTTTCGTCATTTGCTAATGTCCACGGCAGCCGCAGACCGACAAAATAATTGGGTTGAACGCTGTGCATCAAGTTGCCCATAGCGGCAAAAAACAAACCCATGAGGACAAATAGAAAATTCCCTGTTTCGCTGTTCAAAGTCGAATGAACGATATAAAGCGAGATGCCACTCATAAGCATCAGGGTCAGCATAGCTATTTTGCCAAAGGTGTCTTTTGAGGCTTGTTTCGCTCTTTTGGGGTCCACTTTTTCGATGTTTGTTATCAAAAAATAAACACCGAGACCGACGATCATTAAAATCACAATCGGTATCAAAGCACTGGTTTTTGAACCATAAGCATCGGGTTTGCCACTAATCCCGAAGTGCGTAGGCACACGGTCTGGCAACTCGTCCCAAATAAAAGCGGCATAAACGAAAGGTGCGCAAACGAGAACGATTATAGACAATACTTGTATTAAACTACTGTTTTTCATCTTTTTATAAATTAAAATATTTGAGAGAATTTATTTTTTTAAATCTAACATCCACTTCATAATCTCATCTAAAACGGTGGTATTCAATGTGTAAATCACAAATTGACCGTCTTTGGAAGAGGACACCAAATGGGCTTGTCGCAGCAAATCCAGATGGTGTGAAATCGTCGGTTTGCCAACATCAAAACGGTCTGATATGTCGCCCGCCGTCATATCCTTTTCTTTTAGGATTTCTAAAATTTCACGCCTGATCGGGTCATTTAAAGCCTTGAAAACGATGTTCATTTTTAATTGAGTTTTATATTTCGACAAATATCAAAATGATTGACTGGAAAACCAATAGGTTAGGGTTGAAAAGACGACGAAAGGATAAAGTATTTCGACAGATATCGAATTAAGTTTAATTTTCTTCACATTTACTTAATCCTCGTTTTACAATGGCTTAATACTGAGGGGGTACTTTTGCATCATCTTAGAAGTAAGTAGTAAAGTTTTTTCATACATTCTTGTTTAGTTGGGTACTCTGCCTTCATCAGAGCGGCTTGCGTTGGGAAACCATCGCAAAAGCGGATTTTTGCTAATATTTAACTCGCCACATATATTTCAGTCTCTGCTTTTCAAGCGTTGCTCGTCTCCTACAGTTGGAACGGGCATTTTTTTTAATTCACCATTACTTAAAGATTTGGTAAACTTCGCTTAACGCTGAATTAAGACCACAAGGAGATCTTTGACAGATAATTAAAGGGAATTAACCTAATACGAATGAAACGAAAATTAGATATAGCTGTCATCTCTGACGTACACCTTGGCACACGTGGCTGCCATGCGAAGGAACTTTTGAATTACCTCAAAAGCATCAAACCCGACTCGCTTGTTTTGAATGGCGACATTGTGGACATGTGGCAATTCAAAAAATCATATTTTCCAAAAGAGCATACCAAAATCCTCAACCGCATCCTCAAAATGTCGCTGTCTGGTACAAAAGTCTATTATATCACTGGTAATCACGACGATACACTGCGCAAATTCAGCGATTTGAGTATGGGCGATATTCACCTCTGCGATAATCTTATTCTACAAATTGGCGGCAAAAAACACTGGTTTTTTCATGGCGATGTGTTCGATACGTCGGTCATTCGTCTTCGGTGGTTGGCAAAATTGGGTGGTAAAAGTTATGATTTATTGGTCAGACTTAACAAAACAGTCAATTTTCTGCTGCGTTTAGTGGGCAAAGAGAAAATTGCGTTTTCAAAAATCATCAAAATGCGGGTGAAAGAAGCCGTCAAATTCATCAACGATTTTGAACAGCAAGCCATCGAAGCGGGCAGGAGTAAAGGGTTTGATGTCGTCGTTTGTGGGCATGTGCATACGCCGCAGCAACGTAGGGAGGGGTCGGTTTTGTACCTCAATTCAGGTGATTGGGTCGAAAATTTGACCGCCTTAGAATATGCTTTTGGCGAATGGACGCTGTATCACTACAACGAATTGGACTATGAATTAGCAAATCCACGGCTCGATATTAAGCTGTCGGATACCGATTTAGAAGAGGAATTTAGATTACAGAATCCACAAGCGGCTTTTATTTCACAATTTCTCAAAACGGAAAACAATCCTATTTTAGGATTAGAAAATCAACACATTTTAAAAACACAATGAATACATTACGCATAACAAAAGAGCCACTCCCGATGATGTCAAAATTGGCTATAAGCAAAGTCAATCAAATGATTTTTCAAGGGGTGCATGGCAATAATTTGATTTATAACACCTGTTGGGAAGACCCACATTGCGACCGTCAACTCCTCGAACTCGATGCGTCGAGTAAGGTGGTGATGATAACTTCTGCGGGCTGTAATGCGCTCGATTACGCGCTCGACAAACCTGCGGAAATCAATTGTGTGGATATGAACCCACGTCAAAATGCGCTTTTGAACTTGAAAAAAGCGGTTTTTGAAAAAGGCAGTTCCGACGACTTGTTTAAAATGTTTGGCGAAGGCGTTCATCAACAAGCGCATGATTTTTATAAAACATCTTTGCGCCCGACGTTGCCCGACTATGCGCAGGTATATTGGGATAAAAACATCTCGTTTTTTATCGGAAAAGGTGTGCGCAAGTCTTTTTATTGGCACAGCACTTCGGGTTTGTTTGCGTGGACTTTTTCGCGGTTTTTGAAATTTCAAAAGAAAAGTCATAAACTCGCTACGCGTCTTTTTCAAGCTCAAAATATGGACGAACAGCGTGAAATTTACAGTCAATTGGAGCATAAACTCTTCAATAATTTTGTGAAATGGGCGATGAGTCAGCAGATTACGATGACCATGCTGGGTGTTCCCGACAGCCAAAAGCAACTTTTGAAGCCCGATACTGAGGGGGTCGGTTTTGTCGAAAAATCTATGCGCCAAGTGTTTACTCAATTGCCGATTTCGGACAATTACTTTTGGCAGCTCTATTTTCATGGCAAATACTCGTCGAATTGTATGCCTAACTATTTGAAAACCAGCAATTTCGAGACCCTAAAAAACCAAATGCCGACAATTAAAACGCATAATTCGACGGTTACACATTTTTTGCAACAACATCCGTCAGACTATTCACATTATGTTTTACTCGACCATCAAGATTGGTTGGCAGCCCACAATCGTCCTGCACTTGAAGAAGAGTGGCGAGCGATTTTAGATAACAGTCGGGCAGGTACACGTATTTTGTTGCGTTCAGCCGCTTATGAAGTGGACTTTTTTCCCGATTTTGTTCGTGAACGTGTCGTTTTTGAAAAAGAAAAGACTGCTGAATGGCATCAAAAGGATAGGGTAGGGACTTATGGCAGCGTGTATTTGGGTATTGTTAGAAATTAAAAATATTGATTTATGGACACCATACAACAACTGATACTGCCTGAACAAACTAATCAGGCGGAAAAAATGCAAAGCTATTATCGTTTTCATGCTAAAATTTATGACGTGACACGGTGGACATTTTTATTTGGTCGGCAGCGTCTGTTGGACTGGTTGCCCTATAAACAGACCGACAGCCCAATGATTATGGAAGTGGGTTGCGGCACGGGCAGTAATTTAGAAAAACTATCGCATCATTTTCCCAAAGCGCAACTTTTGGGTGTTGACGTATCGGCTGCCATGCTTGATGTTGCCGATAAAAAGCTGCGTAATACGCCTAATTTTGTTGTTTTAAAACAAAAAACTTATGGTAGCGAAGGCGTAGGGTTTTCTCAAAAACCAGATTGCATTCTGTTTTCTTATTGCCTCACGATGGTCAATCCAAATTGGGAAAGCCTTGTTTTGCAAGCTAAAATGGACTTGAAAGATAAAGGTATCATCGCGATTTCGGATTTTCATCAATCAAAATACGCTTGGTTTCGCCGTTGGATGCAGTTAAATCACGTGCGCATGGAAGGGCATATTTTGCCGTTTTTGGAACAACATTTTGAAACCGTTAAATTGGAACGGCGTCCCGCCTATTTCGGTCTATGGCATTACTTTGTTTATATTGGAAAGATAAAACAATGATTTTTATATTTGAATCAACGGTTTAAGCCTGTTCGACACCCTCGAACAGGCTTTTTTACTGAGGGGAGCATTGTTAAGTTGCCAATTCTGTCATTCATCCTTATTTCTGCCGCTTAAAGCACAATGTATCACTTTTCAATAAAAAAAAAACATTTTTGACTGGGTTATACTGAGGGGGGACTTTCTGACTAAGGAATGCGCTTTTATTTATTTCGCATTCCTTAGTTTCATTCGTCAATTGTCCATAACCAAGCATCCCCAATTTCATCATCTTTTACTATTTCGGTAAATGTAAACCCGTTATTCTGTAATATTTTTGTCGAAGAGTTATGTTCGGGTGCAGTTTTAGCTGTTATTATTATGTCCGGGTCGGTTGTTTTTGCAATTGTAATAAGTTGCTTACAGACGAAAGAAGCAATACCTTGTCCTTCAAATTCTTTAAATGTCCCATATGCAATTTCAACTTTTCCGTCTTTGGGTTGTCCAGTGAAACCGCCAGTGCCAACAACTTGATTATTATTAAAGACGAAATACCCAATCCAAGGTTTGTTGAAGCCAATTTTTGGATAGTATTCGTTCATAGTATTGATTAATTGCTGGCAATTTGTCGAGGCATAAATTTCTTTCGACTTGTCAACATTTAATTCTATGGCTCTAAGTTCCATTTGTCTTTCAATTCTTTGTAAATATTTGTATGTTTATTTTGTCCGTATCGTCCACTACGCTTACCGCACAACGGTTTCGGGCTTTGCGAAGAAGCGGATTTCGAAGCACAAAACTGTCTGCCAGCACTGCACTTGATACGAAGCACAAATGTTCATTTAAGCACGTCACCGCCAATTTCTTAAACCCGCTGTTATGCGATGTTATAATTTCACAATCTCCACTCGTCTGTTTTTTGCTTTTCCGTCTTCTGTATTGTTGTCAACAGTTGGTTTTGTTTGTCCCCAACCTTTTGATGAAAGTCGTAATTTGTCAATGCCTTTTGAAATAATTGCATTCATAACTGCTTTGGCTCTATTTTCAGAAAGCGTTTGGTTGGATTGAGGATTGCCAACATTGTCTGTATGACCTTCTATACTTATTTTAAGTGTCGGATTTGATTTAAGCATCTCTACAATTTGGTCAATAATTTTTTGAGATTCGGGTTTTATGTCCGACTTGCCTGTTTCAAAGTTGATATATAATGCAATGTGTCCATCTGTATTTAGTGCCGTTAAAATGTCGTTGGATGTTATTTCCTGTTTCATTAATTCAATCTCAAGAATTGTGAGATAGTAAAAATCATTATCTCCGTCACCGCCTGTTTCAATATTAACCCAAACCTCAGAAACATTTTTAACTATTTTAAATGTTCCTAAACCTTCACCAGCATTCAGAAATAATGTTTCACCGCCTATTTTCTTTGCGGCAGCTTCGTAATTCCTTAGAATTTGCAATGCACTTGGCTTTGATTGTCTAGATTCAGTATTGAAGTCATAGCGTATCAGCGTTTTCGTTCCTTCTTTAGTAATCATTTTAGAACCGCCTGGTGCCAAATTAAAATCCACAGCGTCAAAATTAGTGGTGGATTCAGACCTAAAATAATTTGTCATTTTGTTTGGAAACATAGGATGGTCTTTGGTTCCTTCTGCATCTTGTTGAGCGAATGTTGTAGTCAACGATGTAGCTATTAAAGCTATTATTAAAGTTATTTTTTTCATATTTATTGATGTTTGTTAATTTGTTGTAAAGTTAATACTAAGTGCTGAACGGTCGAATAATATCGCATAACGAGCAGGGCTTGGCGAAGGTGGGGAAATAGTATTCCGTCAGCCTGGAACCGAAGCCCAATATTGTTACAAAAGTTGAAGGTAAGAACTAAAAGCCAAATAGTATTCCGTCTGCTGGAACTGAAGCTGATTAGAATTACAAAAGATGAGAATTTGTTCGTCAGCCCCACTTTTGCCAAACCCAATGTTGGGCGTTCGGCAAGTTTGGCGTTACGTTATTTGTTTCGTGTATTCTGTAATTCTCGCATTTCTTAATCGTATAAAATTCATTACTTGATTCTTGTAAGTCATATAATCCTCTACGTTTGTAAAAATTGGTTTTGTTGTAAAGTTGTCAAAAGGCAAATAAAATTTAATGTTTTGTTTTTCGTCTATCAAGTCGTCCAATAGAAAGAATTGTACATAGCCAATAAAACTGTCAAACAAGTCAAAGAAATTTTTGTACCTCAATAATGTGTCATAAAGAGGACTTGCTTGTCCTAAATAAAATAAACGAATACATTCAAGTGTCAAGTCAAATCTGTCGTCAATAAGGCTGTTTATTCCTCTTGCTTGATTGATTGTAAACTTGTTGTCAATTTTGTTTCTTGGGAAAAGTGTATAAGCTCCAATTGTGCTTCCTGTGTCAAAAATTTCATCTACTTCGTTTGGAATTTGTCTTACAAGCCATTGTTTTCTTGTCTGATTTTTATATGAGTGTGTTATGGCATCACTTCCTAAATTAAATTCTCCTTGTTCTGAATTATGATAAAGATATGCACCACTTTTTTTGTCTGTCAGTTCAAATTGAGTTCCGTTTGGAAGTGCTTTGTTCCATAAAATTTTGTGATATTTTTTCAATGTTGGACTTGTGCTGTCAGGGTCGCCACCATTTGCGTCACTATAAAAATTAAAACTTATGTCTATCATTAAATTTTCCTGTTATTTTTCCGTTTGAGGGTTGTCACGTTTGCTGACGCCCAACGGACAGGTATTGCTGCAGGTGGGATATTTTATAACGTCCAGCCCGGAACAAATGCTCAATTGAAAATATAAAGTTGAAGTTAATAACTAAAAGTCAAATTTATAAATGTCAGCCCGAACCGCTGCTGATAGTAGCATATAGCTGATGTTTAAATGACCTGCCCTGCTTTTGCAAATGCTTTTGTTATGTGCCGTACTTAGTTTATCCAAAGTATTTAAAATTACTACGAACAAACCAAATTCTCTTTTCATCGGAAGAATCTACTTTTGCCTTTTAATCATTAATGGCCTGTTCTATTGGCTCTGGCTCAAACAAACCTTTTTTCATTTTATACCGCACCCAAAAGAATGCATAGGTTGCAGTAATGCCCATAAAGATTGCTGCATTGAAATAAACTTTCCATGTTAATTCGGGGGTGGGTGCATTGTTGTATATGGCATATCCCATACTTAACATTCCAATAATTTGTGGTAA
>JAYSQG010000303.1:0-32658 GCA_043721685.1 Saprospiraceae bacterium
TGAGCAATCGTATTTCATCATCCTTTTAAAAAAAACACAGCGAATGGAGAAAATCTCTACAAAAAACAACCTTGTCCGCCTTATTTACAACGATATGTCGTTGAGAGAAGAAAATACTCTCCGAAATGAGTTGAGAGGTAATGACGTTTTGGCTTACGAATTTGAGATGCTGCGAGATGCGAAAAATGCGCTGCCAAAAGTCCTATTCAATCCTTCAGATTCGGTTCTTGACCGCATTATGGCTTATAGCCAAAAAACAGCGCATCAACCACATTTTTGAAGACTTATCCCCTCAGTAAATAGGCACATACGAGACAATAAAAGCCTTCGACTTTCAGAAAGTCGAAGGCTTTTCTTTTTAAACCCCAAAAATTCATCATCTCACATATCTCATTTCCTTACTTTTGCACCTCAAAATAAATGTGACCATGATTGCAAAAGCATTTAGCCGTTTTTTTCTGTCTTTTAGAGGTATTCCGCGTATTATTTGGCTCCTGTCGTTCGTCAGTCTCATCAACCGAAGTGGGGCGATGGTCATTTGTTTTATGACCCTTTATTTGACCCAACATCTACATTTTGGGATACGAGAAGCGGGTTATGTTACTGGCTTTTATGGTTTGGGTGCTGTCCTCGGACAATTTTTAGGCGGACGTTTGACGGACAGTATAGGCTACTATCGTGTACAATTATTGACCCTTTTGCTCAACGGGTTGATTCTGTTTATAGCCGTTTATATCGAGTCTTTTGCACTCATTTGTGCCATTATGTTCCTATTAAGCATCGCTTCCGAAGCCTTTCGACCTGCAAATCAAGTCGCTATCAGGACGCACAGCGACGAGGCGACACGCACCCGCGCCTTCTCATTGATGCGTGTTTCGGTCAATTTAGCGATTGGTTTGGCTTTGACGGTGGGTGGGCTATTGGTTTCTTTGGGCTGGGAATGGTTGTTTTGGGTGGACGGTCTGACGTGTTTTGGGGCTGCCATTATGCTGTACTTTTTCTTAAAAAATACGCGGCAACCGACTAAAAAAGAACGTAAAAAAATGGTTGTAAAAGGCGAAGTCCCCCCCTCAGTAAAAGACGTTTCACCTCAAAAATCAGCCTATAAAGACCGTGATTACCTCATTTTTACCTTTTTAACACTCATTGGCGCGACTGTTTTTATGCAAATTATGTGGACAGTTCCCTTGTTTTTCAAGGAAGTTTATGGTTGGTCAGAAGCCAAAATCGGGGTTATGATGGCGATAAATGCCATCACCGTCACGTTTGTTGAGATGCCTTTGATATTTCAAATTGAAAATAAACGTCCTAAAATGTGGTTTGTGCAGTTGGGCATCGCGTTTTATGGCATATCGTATTTGGCTTTTATACTGCCCACCGCTTGGGCAGTCGGCATTGCCGTTTTTTATATGATAGCTATTTCGTTTGGCGAAATTTTGGTCATGCCTTTCAGTACATCTTGGGCAACAATGCGGTCAGGCGATGCAAGGCAAGGCGAGTACATGGCATTGTACGGCATGGCTTATTCCTTCACCAATATCACGTCGCCAATGCTCGGGACGCAGGTCATAGCGGCTTATGGCTACACAACTTTATGGATTATGATGGCAATTATGGCGATGATGGCAGGGTTTGGGTTCTATTATTTAGCGACGTTGCGTTCAAAAAGGCAAATTGTCCGCAAGTTTTGAACTCGCAGACAATTTGTTATAATAAAGAAGTTGACCTGTTTATTACCGACCATGACACTGATTATACTCTAAAACCACACTCGGTATATCGTCTATCGTGTAAACGCCCTTTCTCACTTTATTATGAACGGCAAGACAGTCATTTGTTAGATATACCATGACCTCTTTGAAAATATTTTTATCCGGAAAATAAGGCGTGTTGTTTTTGAACACACAATATTTGTTTTTGACGATAAAATACTTAGGCCCGTCATCTTCAACTACCTCATAGATAGATTTAGCATACAGCGTAATCGGGTCATCCTTACCAGATTGCAACAAATAGAACTCTCCAATGATGGAATAGTAAGCCTGCCTGCCGTAGTGACCATCGTTGGGATAAATGACAAAGGCTTGCACGATGGTGGGGTCAAGCTCCGTTTCAGTAGCATGTACCTTTAAAACGTATTTGTTTTTGTTTTTATCAATAGTAATTTTTCCAACCAAAGTATCGCCACCAGAAGTATAAACAGTGTCTCGATTTGTAGGGGCGTTTGTGTTTTGTGCTAAAAGAAATTGTGAGGATATTAATAATAACACGGCAATAGAAAATCTCATATAGATTGATTTAAAAGTTTACGTTTGTTTTTTGAAAAACAAAATTAACCAATAAACCCAAGAGAAAAAAGCAATCATTTTGTTTTGCAAATATGATTTATCCAAACAATAAAATCGCAGCTATTAAAAATCAGATTTTAAGTGAAACTGAATTTTCGGATGCTGTTCCTGAGCCATTTGCAACGCCCATGCTGATTCCGCCAAAAATACGGGATGACCGTGTTTGTCCATCGCCATATCGCGGCGGCGGCGGTCGTAAAACTCCTCATAAGCCTTTTTATCGTCACACGTTACCCACAGCGCTTTGTACAAATTGACGGGTTCATAATCACAGCTTGCGCCATATTCCCCTTTCATACGATATTGAATCACCTCAAATTGCAGCGCACCAACAGTCCCAACAATTTTCCGTTGGTTGATGTCGCGGGTAAACATTTGCGCCACACCTTCGTCCATCAACTGATCTAAACCCTTTTGGAACTGCTTGGTTTTCAACGGGTCTGTATTGTTGACATAGCGGAATTGCTCTGGAGAAAAACTCGGAATACCTTTGAAATGCAAAACCTCCCCCTCAGTAAGTGTATCGCCAATCTTGAAATTTCCGCTGTCATATAAACCCACGATGTCGCCTGGAAAGGCTTCATCAACGATTTCTTTTTTCGCTGCCATAAAGGACGTTGGATTTGAAAACTGCATTAATTTGTTGTTTCGGACGTGCAAATACTTCGTTCCACGTTCAAAAGTACCACTACAAACACGTACAAAAGCAATACGGTCGCGGTGTTTGGGATCCATATTGGCGTGGATTTTAAAGACAAAGCCCGTGAATTTTTGTTCATCGGGTTCAATTATCCGTTCTTCTGTGAAGCGGGGCAGGGGCGACGGCGCAATTTCACAAAAACAATCCAAGAGTTCTTTTACACCAAAATTATTGACGGCAGAGCCGAAAAAGACAGGTTGAATTTTACCATCGCGATAGGCTTGTGCATCGAAAGTATCATAAATTGACTCTACTATTTCTACTTCTTCACGCAGTTTTGCGGCAGCACGCGGGTTTATGATAAGGTCTAATTCAGGGTCATTGAGGTCATCAAAAATAATGACTTCATCGTCCTGTTTGCCATGTGGACGAAAGAGATTGAGCGTTTTTTCATACAAATTATAAACGCCTTGAAAGTCGCCACCCATACCGATGGGCCAACTGAGGGGGCGCACCCGCAAGCCGAGTTTCTGTTCGATTTCATCTAAAAGGTCAAAAGCATCTTGTCCTTCACGGTCGAGTTTATTGATAAAAACAATGATGGGTGTATTGCGCATCCGCGAAACGGCAACGAGTTTTTCCGTTTGAGATTCGACACCTTTTGCCACATCCACAACGACGATAACGGAGTCCACAGCTGTCAAAGTACGGTAGGTGTCTTCTGCAAAATCCTTGTGGCCAGGCGTATCTAAAATATTGATTTTCAAATCTTTGTAATCAAAAGCCATGACAGACGTAGCAACCGAAATACCTCTTTGTTTTTCGATTTCCATGAAGTCAGAAGTCGCGTGCTTTTTGATTTTATTCGATTTGACTGCGCCCGCAATCTGTATCGCACCGCCAAAAAGGAGTAGTTTTTCGGTCAAAGTCGTTTTACCCGCATCGGGGTGACTGATGATGCCGAAAGTGCGGCGGCGTTTTATTTCTTCTATAAATGACATATTTGAATGCTGTTATTTTTAGCGGCGCAAAATTAGCGTTTTTGGGCTATTATTTAAGGAAGAATGTAAACATCTTGAAGCTGCATTGTAAATAGTTAGTTTCAAAGTCTAATAAATCCGTTAGGATTTACATATTTGCAAATAAAATATAGCCTCTCATTTTTTCGATTCAGTTAGAATTTGCACCATTTTAACCTTACTCTAGTAATTTAAGTTGGTAATTAAATTGTTTAATCTTTTGAATTAAGGAAATGTTTTTATTATCTGACCGTTTATTGTTTTAATTCAAACCAATTTAGACGTGCGTAACAAACATTTACCAGCCAGCGTTCAAAACCTGTTATCAAACAATCTATTTTTTACAAAAAAACGTTTAATTATGGCTCAACTCATTCTCGATGAAGATTTTCAGAACAATCAAGATGCCACCGAACTCACATTTGCAAGTCAGGGAAAACGCCTTGCCAATTACTTGATTGACATTATTTGTGCCTATTTCTGTATGTTTTTTGTTGCTTCTTTATTGTTGGGTGTTGGCTCATCGAATGAATCAACCACGCTTTTGCATGAACCTGAATCATCGTCAGGTTTGGAATCATTATTCACTTTACTCACCTTTTCCTTGTACTATTTTTTGACAGAAACCTTAATGAAAGGTCGGACAATCGGCAAATTAATAACAGGCACAAGAGCGATTACATCGAAACATGAATATTTGACCGCAGGCGATGCCCTTAAAAGGACTTTATGTCGCTTAATTCCTTTTGATGCTCTTTCTTTTTTAATTAGTTCAGGTTATGGATGGCACGACAAATGGACAGATACCATGGTTGTTGATGAAAAAGGGTTCCAAGAGGCTTACAGATAATGCGACCTTTAGTTTTCATTTTTATAAGGCTTTTTACTGAGGGGTGGCTTTTGGATGCACTATTTTAGCATAACTTTACCCCATGAATTGGAAACTCGCTCTCGATGGCTTCCGTGCCTATTTGATGCTTGAACGCTCACTCTCTCCCAACTCGCTCGACGCGTATATGCGTGATGTGGCGAAGTTGCAACAGTTTTTAGCCTTAAAAAACTTAAATTATCAACCAACCGAAGTACCGCCCAAAGTCATCAGCGACTTGATGACTTACTTGATGGATATGGGTTTGGAAGCGAGTTCGCAGTCGCGTGCCTTGTCGGGTATCAAGACATTTTACAAATATCTGTTGCTTGAAGATGTGATTGATGTGGCACCAACCGACCTCATCGAAGCGCCGAAACAAGCGCGGCGTATTCCAGATGTCTTGACCATCGAGGAAATTGACCGCATTTTTGAAGTCATAGATTTGTCGCAGCCGAATGGACAGCGCAACCGAGCTATTTTTGAAGTCTTATATGCCTGCGGTTTACGTGTTTCTGAATTGGTCAATCTGAAACGGTCAAATCTATATTTTCACGAAGGTTATATCACTGTTATTGGCAAAGGCGACAAAGAACGGCTTGTACCGATTGGGTCAGATGCCATGAAACACGTCCAATTTTACCTCGACCATGAACGCAAACAATTGAAAAAAGTACTGCCCGGAAACGACGATTTTGTGTTCATCAATATGCGTGGTAAACCCCTCAGTAGAATTTGGATTTTCTTGATTATCAAGGACTTATGTCAATTGGCGGGCATTGAAAAGAACGTCAGTCCGCATACATTCCGACATACATTTGCAACACATCTCATTGAAGGCGGCGCAGATTTGAAAGTTGTTCAAGACCTCATGGGGCATGAAAGTATTACAACAACAGAGGTTTATACGCACCTCGATACGGAATATCTTAGAGAGACAATCATCATGTTTCATCCAAGGAATAAGCGGAAAATAGCGTCGGATTTACCCCCCTCAGTATAAAGGCACATTTAATGTGTTTTTGGAGACCACAGATTGGACAGATACGATTGATTTACGCTGATTTTTTTTTCATTCTGTAAGAAACAAAAGAAAAATCAGCGTAAATCAGTCGTATCTGTCCAATCTGTGGTCATTTATACTTCTTCATCAGAAAAATACATAACCGTCAAAATGCCCGATAAACCAAGCAAAATGCAAACCCAAAACTGAGGATAACCCATTTTGACAGCATCAACGAGACTGCTGCCTTGCCCAAAACCACGCAGCACAAAAACAGTCATATTACCCAATATGAACATCAAAGCAACAGCCAATATGAACAAAACGACTTGCTGTTTACGTATTTTTAAGATAAGTTGATTGGTCATTTGGTAATAACCAAAAGCGAAAATGCTCACGGCAAACAGACCAAACAATCGTATTTTCAGACTTTCACCAAAAGACAAAAGAGCGATGAGTGGTGAGAATAATTTTTTTAAAACTGTTTCGCCGAAGTAAAAGACGGCAATATTGAGGCAGATAAAAGACAACCATGTGAGTATCACTTTGCTGTCAATCAGTTTATATTTAACAATAAAAGGCAATGTATAAGCGGTTGCTGCGCAAGTGCATATACCCCATGGTGAATATAAATCCAGTTTCAACCAATTCAGACCTGTCCAACCTATTTTGACGACGATTTCGTATAGCCATAGGGCTTCTGCCAATATTGCTAATATGAGAATACCGATTAACGCCTGTTTTATTTCTTCTTTTGTCATACCCCTCAGTCATTTTTCTGGCTGTAAATATATTGAACGAATTTAAAATGTTAGACATTTAGCCTTATGTTTTTTAAGAAGTGAACACTTTTACAAAAAATCTAAAATCCTTTATCTTAAAATCTTTTGTCTTTGTCTCTATATTTGCCCTTTCATCATAAAAACAAATACCAACTTATGAAAGCTGATAAACCACCTAAGGATTCCGAATTTATAATTTTTGTTAAAAACTTCGACCGCATCCTTCGTTTGGCGGGTCGGCTATTGATTTTAATGCTCATTATTTGGATTTTATGGGCTTTTCGTAAGGCTTATATCAACGATTCGTATGTTTTTGAGCCATTCAGTGTGCCCCCGCAGTTGGTAGAACGCGGCTATTCGGGCGAGGTTGTTGTGGATAAAATCATGTTGGAAATGCACAATATCCTCTCAAAAGACTACTTCGACGAGCAAAATCCAGAGGCGTATCGCAAAATTGTGGCACAACCGACTTTGAAATTCAGTTCAGGCAGTCGTGCAGGTTATTTTGATTTGGAGTCTCTTTTCAAATTGGGCAAAGTGGTTTTGGGCAAAAAAGAGAATACCATCAAAGGACATATTACCAGCGACAGTAACCGCTTTTCCCTCAGCCTGAATCTGACTGATGATGTCCAGTCTTCTTTGAATATCAATAAAAACAACCTCGATAGCCTTGTTAACGACGCGGCGGTGTTTCTGATTCGCCAAACCAATCCCCAATATTTGGTCTATTATTTTATGAATAAACAGGACTTTGCGACAGCCGAAGCACTGTTACAAGAGATTGATTTTCAATTAAATAACAAAAAAAAGAGCCCCTCTTACAACTATGACCGTATCCAGTGGCATATGAGTTGGACATCTTTACGGCTTGCACAACAAGACTTTGAAGGCGCATTGACAAAAGCCAACGAATTGCGCAAAGCCTACCCCCATGATTTAGCGGCTGATGTGCAAACCGTCAATATCCTTATGGCGCAAGTGTTGCGCTTAGAAAATGATAAAGTAGACCCCTCAGTATATCGCCTTATTGCGCAGCGTGCGACGACTTTGGCGACCCAAATTGAGAAGAAAAACGAGAGCAGTTTGTTTTTGGACAAACAAAAAGCCATGGGTTTGTTGTATGCCAACTGGGCTTATTTGCTCCAAAAAACGGACTTGAATGCGCCTGATATTTTGCCAAAGTATCAAAAAGCCATTGCCCTCTTACCCGATGTTTCGTTTGCATATAACAACTTGTCGTACTATTACATGGATAAAAAAAATTACGTTGCTGCAGAAGATGCGCTTAAAAAAGCCCTTTTTGCAGAGCCTAAAGACGGCAACTCGTTGGATACGTATGCAGAAATTATGGCGATAACGGGCGATACGACGCGATTTTATGCCTTTTTGGAAAAAGCCTTACAAAATCCAAACCCAACAGAAGGTATTACGGCAGAACGTTATGCCGTTGATAAACGTTGGGACGCATTTAGACAACAACCCCGATTTCAGAATTTGATAAAAAAATACAGTAAGTGATAAAAAAAGATGTGAACCCAAAAGTAAAACCTGCGCCTTTCCTCCATGCCCATCTTTTAGAAGCGGGTGTGGACGAAGCGGGGCGTGGGTGTTTGGCAGGTCCTGTTTTTGCAGCAGCGGTCATTTTGCCCAAAGATTTTAACAACGATATTTTGACGGATTCAAAGATGATGACAGAAAAAAATCGCTACAAACTGCGCGAGATTATTCAATCCGAAGCCCTCGCTTTTGGCGTTGCCTACGCCACAGAAGCCGAAATAGATGAACATAATATTGCTAATGCGTCGTATATTGCTATGAATAGAGCTATCAAATTGTTGGGAAAAGTGCCTGAAATGTTGCTTATTGATGGGAAATACTACAAACCTTATGGCTTAGAGATACCTTTCAATTGCATTATCAAGGGCGACCTAAAATTTGCAGCGATTGCAGCGGCATCGGTTTTAGCCAAAACGTATAGAGATGATTGGATGAAAAATTTGACCCCTCAGTATCCAGAGTATGCGTGGGACATAAACAAAGGTTATCCGACAAAACAGCATCGGGCAGCTATTTTAAAATATGGTGCGACGCCTTACCATCGTAAAACATTTCGGTTGTTGGCATAAAAAAAAGCAGTGAATGACTGAACGTCACCCACTGCTTTTAACCCTATGAACAAGTCTGAAAATATTTTCTCAATATGATCTCTTATTTCAATTCAAAGGCATTTGTACCTGCCAAGTAGCCTTTGTTATAGACTTCAAGGGTGTATTTGCCTTTTGAAAGATTGGTATTGCCTTTAGCATCCCAAATAGCACAAACGTCTTCGCCTTCATTTTTGAATTCGATTTGCTTAGTCGTTGTGTATTGAACTTCTTTGCCGTCTTTAAGTTTCAAGACACCACCGCCGCTTGATTGTGTTGCAATAGCGACACCTGTTGGGTCAATGATGCGGAGATAAAACGTTTCACTGCCTGGGTCAACGACTTGATTGTCAACTGCTTTGAAGCAGAATTTCAACCGGTCAATGTTTTTAGCGTGTGTGCGTTCTTTTTCTTTACCGCTTTCACGAACTTTGAAACCTTGGATAGAGAGTTGCGCTACTTTTACAACCGAACCCATTTCTGTTTTCTTAGCAAGAATCGCTTTTTCAGCTTGAATCTTAGCATTTTCAGTTTCAACAGCTGCTTTTTGCGTAATAACTTGCTCTTTTTCGGCTTGCTCCTTAGTCAAGTTTTCTTGCAGGTTTGTTTTCTCCGTCGTTAAGACAGTTACTTGCTCACCGAGCTTCTTTTTGTCTTGCTCAAGTTCCGCAATTTTAGCAACATAGCCATCTGCTTCAGCTTTGAAACGCGCCATTTCTGCTTTGACACTGTTGTAATCTTTCTTGCTGATCATGCCAGCAATTTGATTTTTGCGTCTTGTCAATTCTTCTTTTTGAGCGTCAATGAGGGAATTCAACTCAGTGTTTTTACCCTTCATTTCCTCCAATTGAGCGACAGCATCTTTATATTGCTGCTCAAGTTGTACATTGAGATCTTCTTCTTTTTTAAGTTCTGTCGTCAATGTTGTGGATTCAGCTTTTTTGTTACTCAAACTAACCCAAGTGGCGATGTTTGTGCCAAATAAAGCGATAATCCCTGCGATTGCCCAAGGCAATAATTTTTTAGCTCTTGAATCAGAGCCTTCATTTTGATAAGCCATAACCGTTTGTTTTAAAAATGTTTTTCGAATAAAAGTTTTTTTGTTTTTGTATTTATAAAAAGCGTAATAAAAGCATTCTGTAACTTTGTTAGTCACAAATGTAATAGAATGTATTGTACGTTTTTAAAAATTGTAAAATTTTAAACCGATATTCGAGCTGATTTTTTTATGTATTATACGACAAAAATTAAAATGTATGTAAGATGTTCAATGATGAGAATGAAAGCGTAGGTTTGTCCCCTCGTGCATGTCTTTTAGTAATTTGTTTATACAAACGTGACCTATTGCACTTTATTATTTCTTTTGATCATTTTTTTTCAAAAAAACTATTTTATTCTTTTTTAAAATGTGATTATCAACACTTTAGTTGTTTTTCAAAAAAATAAAAAATTAGAAAAATTTCTTTTAAAATTTCACAATACTCCATTATGCTCGATTTTATAGACATCACAAACATCCTTTTTTTCGACATTGAAACCGCACCAGCGACCCCTCAGTATAGCGACCTCGACGAGACTTGGCAAGAGCTTTGGCACATCAAATCAGCTCAAATACTTAAAAAACCGAAGGAGGACATCACCGATGAAGATGCTGCACAGGTTTATGAACGAGCAGGTATTTATGCTGAATTCGGACGCATTGTCTGTATTTCAGTCGGTATTTTTGTGCGAAACAAAGAAACGGGTGATTTAAGTGTCCGTTTAAAGTCTTTTGCCTCCACTGATGAAGCGGCTTTGCTGAAAGACTTTTCGGAATTAATGGTTAAACATTATAATAATGCAGACCGACAATTTATGTGCGGTCATAATATAAAGGAGTTCGACGTGCCTTATATTTGTCGCCGAATGATGATTCATCAAATGCCTTTTCCTAAAATGTTTGATATTACGGGCAAAAAGCCTTGGGAAACCAAACATTTGCTCGACACAATGGATCTTTGGAAATTTGGCGACGGCAAAAACTATACATCGCTCAAATTGCTCGCAGCCACTTTTGGTTTCCCTTCGCCCAAAGACGATATTGATGGTTCACAAGTCGGGCGCATTTTTCACGAAGAAGGCGATGTTGAGCGCATTGCTGTTTATTGTGAAAAAGACGTCGTGGCGGTTATGCAACTCATGTTGCGCTATAAACGTATGCCTTTGCGGTTGACGATTGATGGCAAAGTGATTGCTGAAAGTTAAGCTAACAACGGTCGGGGAACTTTGAAGGTTCCCCGACCGTATGCGAATCAATTTTGTAATAATATTAATGCATAAAAAAATGAAAATCAAAATCTTATCCATTGCACTCTTATGGGTTTCCATAAACAATCTATCAGCTCAAAGTGTCGCCTACTCTGTCAAAGGCGGTTTAACAGCTGCCAATCAACGATTTGACGGTGGCGGTACATATAATAATAGTTTACTTTTCAAATATCATGGGGCATTGTCCATCGAAAATGCGCCCGACGACCCAACGTCTGTTCTTTTTGCTCAAATAGGTTATCACACGCGGGGTCATGCACGACGTTATCAGCGCGGTGTAACCGTCAATTACCAAACAAATCAATTGGTAGAAATTCCTGGATTTAAAGAGGAGTTTGTGTTCAATAATCTTGCACTCATCGTCGGTGTCAAACGACGTGGCGTTTTGAATACCCCAAACGCTTATTATGCCATTGGTTTGCGTGGGGAATATACGATCAGCAATAACCTTCCTGGTGACAATGCCAATTTGCCTTCCGTTTATGCCTTATATTATCCGTCTAAGGATTTTGTCAAAAAACTGAATTATGGTTTGACATTAAGCGGTGGTTATGAATTTCCATTTTCTGATTTAATGGGTGGTTTTGTGGAGTTGAATGTTCATCCCGATATATCTCGGCAGTACTTCCAACCAGCTATTAATGTCAACAGCACAAACCCAATTACAGGCGAAACCATAGGCACAATACCCGAACAAAGCATACGCAACTTGACGTTTGAACTCACCATCGGCTTTCGTTTCCTACGCAAAGTGGTTTATGTGGATTAACTTTTCGTCCAAAAACCGTAAAAAAGCGTCAAAAAAGCGATATTTTTCAATATTTGTAGGGGCAACACTTAGACTTTTATATCTTTGCCTTGCTTTTTTGCCCCCCTCAGTAAAATAAGCCTTTTTTGTAATTATATAGAGGAGACCACAGATTGGACAAATCTGTGGTCTCCTGATAAAAGTTACCATTTTTTATAAAAAACGAAATTTCTTCTATTAAAAATTCATCATTCGACATGACTGGTTCAAAAATTACGATTAGAAATGGCAAATTGAAAGTGCCAAACGACCCTATTATCCCATTCATTGAAGGCGACGGTACTGGACCCGATATCTGGCGTTCATCTGTCCGCGTCATCGACGCTGCCGTTGAAAAAGCGTATAAAGGCAAGAAGAAAATCGTCTGGGAAGAAGTTCTTGCTGGCGAAAAAGCCTTTAACAAAACAGGGAATTGGTTGCCTGACGAAACGCTTGACATCATCCGCGACCGCCTCATCGCTATCAAAGGACCTTTGACAACACCTGTTGGCGGCGGCATTCGTTCGCTCAATGTGGCTTTGCGTCAAATCCTCGATCTATATGTGTGTTTGCGCCCTGTGCGGTGGTTTAAAGGCGTGCCTTCTCCTGTCAAGCATCCTGAACTCGTGGATATGGTTATCTTCCGCGAAAATACTGAAGACATTTATGCTGGTATCGAATATGCTGCTGGTTCTGAAGATGCAGCTAAAGTTTTGAAGTTTATTCAAAAAAACTTCCCTAAAGCTTTTGATAAAATCCGTTTCGGTACGACTGCAAAAGTTAAAGAATACAACAAAGCCGCTCGTCTGAAAGACGCTTCTAACGATGTTATGGTTGGTTTAGGCATCAAACCTGTGTCAAAAGCAGGTACTGAACGCCTTGTTCGCTCTTCGATTGAATATTGTATAACGCAAGGACGCAAGTCATTGACCATCGTTCACAAGGGCAATATCATGAAATTTACTGAGGGGGGCTTCCGCGATTGGGCTTATGCCGTTGCTGAAAAAGAATTTGGTGACAAAGTCTTTACTTGGCAGGAATACGACCGTATCAAAGCAGCAAGCGGCGCAGCAGCAGCTGACGCAGCACAAAAAGAAGCTTTGGCAGCTGGTAAAGTATTGGTAAAAGATGCGATTGCAGACATTGCTTTGCAACAAGTTTTGACACGCCCAACTGATTTTGATGTAATTGCAACGCTCAACTTGAACGGTGATTATTTGTCTGACGCTTTGGCAGCACAAGTAGGTGGCATCGGCATTGCGCCAGGTGCAAACATCAACTACGTAACAGGTCATGCGATTTTTGAAGCAACACACGGTACAGCACCAAAATATGCTGGACTTGATATCGTCAATCCATCATCTGTCTTGTTGTCAGCTGTTATGATGCTCGATTATATGGGTTGGAACAAAGCGGGTGAGTTGATCGTGAAAGGTATTGAAAAATCAATCACCGCGAAACGTGTGACTTACGATTTTGAACGCCTGATGGAAGGTGCAACAAAATTGAAATGTTCTGAATTTGGCGATGAAGTCATTAAGAATATGTAATTCTGAGATGCTTTGTCAATAAAAAATGCCTCGCTTTGGGAAACTGAAACGAGGCATTTTGTTTATAAGGTATTCAAGACACATAAATCGTCAGGCGCAGACATATCGCTCATCACACCGTCTGTACAGACATTAAGTGAAAAAACAGAAAGTGAAAAATTTGTTACACGTTTCGAGCGCATGAGTGTTCTCGAAACGTTTTTTTTATACCGCATTCAAGGTAACACTGTGAAATTACTAAAAATGCACCCTATTTACAAAGAAAAAGAGGCAATTTGACTTATCTTTGTAACTTATTCGAAGATAACTGACAAAAAATATTCATTAATCCAATCAAACGCTTTATAAAATAATGAAAAAACTGCACTTATTCCTATTAGCAGCGGCATTAATGTTCGGTACCTTGGCTTGTTCTAAAAAAACAACAGGTAGCAAAACAACGACGACCACGACGACCGAACCGACTACAACAGTACCCATTACGACCACAACACCTTCAAGCGGCAATGATATTGTGACACCTGCTGGCAAAATGAAATTCATTGATGTCGCTAATTTCGACCTAACTGTTCGTCCACAAGACAATTTTTTCGACTATGCCAATGGGACTTGGTTGAAAAATACACAGATTCCAGCAACTGAAGCCCGTTGGGGCAGTTTCAACGAATTGCAAGAATTCAATCAAAAGGCATTGAAGGTTATTTGTGAAGAAGTTGTTGCCAAACCCAGTGTGAAAGGCTCGATACAGCAAAAAGTAGGCGATTTTTATGCAGCAGGTATGGACTCTGCTACCATCGAAAAAGCGGGTATTGCACCTTTGAAACCTTACCTCGACCGCATTGATAAGTTGAAAAACTACCTTGATTTATTAGCCTATATCACTGAAGAATATGCTGCAGGTAACGGTTCGCTTTTCAGATTTTATGGCGGTTTAGATGCTAAAAACAGCACAGCTTTTGTCCCTCAAATCGGTGCAGGGGGTCTCAACTTGCCCGACCGCGATTATTATCTAAAAGATGATGACCGCATGAAAAAAGTGCGTGCCGCATACGAAACACATATTTTCAACGTCTTCCGCCTGTTGGGTGATTCAGAAGCCAAAGCTAAAACGGCTGTTGCGGACATTATGCGCATAGAAACCGCTTATGCTAAAGCCCGTTTGAGCCGCGTCGAACGTCGCGACCCTGACAAAACCTATAATAAAATGACGATTGCTGACCTCGAAAAAATCTGTCCACAGATGCGTTGGGCTGATTTTATGGCGAAGGTCGTTAAGAGTGCAAAAACCGACTATGCCATCGTAAGCGAACCTAATTTCTTGAAAGAAGTGAGTAATCAACTCAAAAACAGTCAACTCGACGATTGGAAGAGCTACTTGCGCTGGAACACTGCCAAAGGTGCATTGCCTTTCCTTAGCAAGGCGTTTGTTGAAGAAGATTTCAAAATGCAGCAAGCCTTATCAGGTCAAAAAGAAATGCAGCCACGTTGGAAACGCGTGTCTAACATGACTGATAATGTTCTGGGCGAGGCATTGGGGCAACTTTATGTTGAAAAACATTTCAAACCCGAAGCCAAAGCTCGCATGGAGGAACTCGTTGGTAACTTGATGAAAGTGTATGAAAAACGCATCACTGCCCTCGACTGGATGAGTTCAGAAACCAAAGGTAAAGCCCTCAATAAACTCTCAACCTTTGTCCGCAAAATCGGTTATCCTGACAAATGGCAGGACTATACCCCCCTCAGTATTGACCGTTCAAAATCATATTTAGACAATGTTATTGCAGCACAAAAGTTTGCTTTCAACGACAATATGAGCCGTATTGGTCAGCCTGTTGACAAAACACGTTGGGGTATGACACCGCCGACGGTCAATGCGTATTACAACCCTACGCAAAACGAGATTGTGTTCCCCGCGGGCATCCTCCAATTTCCTTTTTTCAATAACGATGCTGACGATGCTTTCAATTATGGTGGCATCGGTGCGGTCATTGGGCATGAAATTTCTCATGGCTTCGACGACCAAGGACGTAAATTTGACCTCAATGGCAACTTAACTGATTGGTGGACAGCAAATGATGCCAAGCAATTTACCGTCAAAACGGATATGGTTGTTGACCAATTTAACAACTATAAGGTCTTGGATACGATGCGTGTCAATGGCAAATTGACTTTGGGTGAAAATATTGCCGATTTGGGTGGTTTGGCAGTGGCTTACGAAGCGTTCAAAACGTATTCGCCGCAAGCTAAAAGGAATCAAAAAATAGATGGTTTTACGCCTGAACAACGTTTCTTCCTTTCATGGGCGCAAGTATGGCGCAGCAAATACCGTGACGAAGCCCAAGCCAATCAGATTATGACTGACCCACATTCGCCAGGGAAGTTCCGTTGCAATGGTCCATTGACCAATATGCTTGAATTTTATGAAGTTTTTGGTGTCAAAGAAGGCGATAAAATGTATCGCCCAAGTCGGGTGAAGATTTGGTAAATGTTTGATTGTTAGACAATAAGTACAAAGACGATAAGATTCTTGAGTGAGTCTTATCGTCTTTGTATTTTGAAGCTGAATGTCTGTCATTTTATTTAAAAATCAGTCCCTAAAGCCAAATGCAACATCGGTTTCTGAATCTCTCTCGTTTCAATACCCCAACCATAATCGGCGCGCACGACGTAGCCAAAGAGCAAAATCCTTGCACCAAAGCCATAACTTGCTACAATTGGGTCTTTGAAATAATTGACGGTGACGACAACGGGTGTGTTTTTAGTAATGTCTTTTGGCAAAACAATCGTATTCAGCGGATTGTCTCTGCGGAACGGATTCGCACCATGCCAAGCTGTTCCAGCGTCAAAAAAGCCAACAAGTTGGAAATTACGCCAAAAAGAGGAGGTCAATGGCTTCGAAGAAAAATATTTGACAACTGGCACCCGTAATTCTGCATTAAAAACCACATTGGACGTACCGTTTCGGATATTACGACTGAAACCCCGCATATTCGCTGCCAAAGTTTGGAAAGCATAATTGTCCTGTGGAATCGCAATGTCATTATTGAAATTAGAAAAAAGCTGGTTGTCAATACCGCCCAAAATGAACAAGTTCTTTTCTGCACCAAACGATGTTGCACCTGCGAAACGAGCCGCAAAAATCGAGTGTTTCAAAATTCGCTCATAGTGCCGTGCATCAAACCCAACGATGCCCATAAAACCTGAATTGAGTTTGAATTTGAAATCATCCACAAAGTCCAATTCAAATTTTTTGACCAAATCCACCCACACCTTAGCGCGAGAACCCATTTTAGCATTGACTTCGAGGTCAATGGCATTATCAAACACATAATCGAAACGAACTCCAATGCGTTGTTCCTTTACCGTTGGCGCATTAAGTGAGGTTTGGTCAGTCGCTAATTGCGTATAACGGTCAGAGCGCAAAGTGCCCGTCGCTTGCACACGTTGATAAATATCGAGTGGATAACGGACTTCATATTGCCCCAAAGTCGTTTGTGTACGGCTGCGGCGATTGTCTAAAACCGAACTGTTGTTGTCGCTGAATTTTGTGGATTTATGATAAATCGCATAACGTTTGTCTAACCGTTGTTTTTTATCGTCAAAAAACATAAAAGCCTCGTAGCCATTAAAGGTCGTTGGTATCCGAACACCGCCTTCCAGTTGGTAGTCTTCAAGCAAATCTTTGAAATTGCCTTTCAGTAAAATGCCCATTGGTGGGGTCGTAAAGCCTTGCGGCGTTCCTGCATAACTGTCCAAACCACCAAACAAAAGGTTGTTGTCTAATTTTGAAGTAAAATAATCAGACCTAAACTTCAAACGATAAGGTGAAATACGACCGGGACGGAAAACGTGTATTTTTTTATTGTTATCCTCGTTTTTAGTTGCCAAAATCGAATTTTCAGGCATATTTACTGAGGGGGTCTCTACTTTCTGTTCCGTTTTTTCAGGTGTTATTTGAGTCGTTTTCGGTTTTTCATCGGTGTCAAATTCACTTTGGAAAACGTAAGTATCAATATCAATTTTCTTTTTTGCGGGCGGTGTCTCTACTTTTGTTTCTGTTATAGGTGGGTTCGTTACGGGCGGCTTTTCAGTGGTTGGCACATTCGTCACAACGGGCTGCATAACGCCATTGACAGGCTTGCTGCTCTGTCCTTTGCCTTTTGATTGTTTAATTTGCAACTGCTTTTTCCAATACCAATAGTGAGTAAACGTAGCTGTTATTGCTGTATCCACCTGCAAAGGCACTATTTGCACATGAGGCACCCCCTCAGTATAAAACACTTCTGCGACCTTTCCGACACGCGGCGCAGTGCTTTGTGCTAAGATATTGTGGTCATAATTCGAGTTGTTTTTAACAATCGCAATTTTTTTCCAAATAGGTTTTAAGACAGAAGAATCAATCTTTTGTGTAGGCGGAAATTGACGCATCGAGTCTTGCATCACCACAATAGTCACCTTTTCCTTAAATTCATTGGTGACATAAAAAACAGTATCTGTCCGCACCAAAAAGTCTTCTAATCGCCCTATTTGACGATTAAAAACGCCACTTTCATCTCTTAAAAATGTAAAAAACGTCGTGTCAATCGCTGCGGGGCTGCGCTCATCAGCATCAGGTGTAGCGGTTAAGCGCACAAGGTTTTTGGACGTGTCTTCTAAATCTTTATAAAACAAATCGAAACGATTGATAGGCATAACAGAGTCCAAACGCTCTGTTTCCCAACGTTCATTGAGCCTGTTTGATGAGAAAATAATGCCTTTACGTCCTTCCAAATTAACGGCTACGGCATCGAGGTCGTCCCAATGGTCATTGCTCAATTGTCTTAAACCCGTTGTTGCCGTATTATAAATATAAACGTCAGAATAGCCACGCACACTTGCCGTTAAAACCATATCTTTTCCATTCAAAAAGTCAACTGAAAAGACACGTTGCACGTCGGGGTTGAACTTCTCGGTCTTGGTTTTCGCTTTTTTATTTTTGACGTTTTTTTCGAAAGTATAAACCTTATCTCGTTTTTCATAAATCACAAAAAGCCGTTGATTGTCTGGATTCCAAGCCAGAAACGGGTATTGATAGTCTGTTGCTTGAAAAGGATTGCGCGTCCCCCCCCTCAGTATCAGCTCTCTTTTTCCTGTCGAAACCTCTTGAATATAGACTTTCCAACGTCCAATTTCATTTTGAATATATGCCAATCGTTGACCATCAGGACTGATTTTAACTTGTGGCATAGGCAGTTTCCGCTTGTTTTTTATCTTAACTTGCTTGGAAGTGGACAATTTTGTGGCGTCCACCAATTCGCGTTCATATCTTTTTCTATAAAATTCCATGCACGCCAAACTCGTTGCATCGAAAGGTGTTCCCAAAACATACATCACGGCATCGTCGAGCGAGCGATTGATACGGGTCAAATACAGCAAATTGCTGACATTGGCTTTGCCAAATTGTTGGGCGATGTAATACCAAAAGGCTTGTCCTGCCAAACGCGGTTCAGCGAGGGCAAATTTGTTGAAATTTTTATATTTTTTTGTTTGAAAAATGTCGCGCATACGGTCGTCTGAATCCGTACTCCACTCCTCACCGATATAAGACAGCAAACCGACTTTAAACCATTCGGGCAAGTTGAGGGAAATGGCATTTTGCACCACTTCTTGCAAATTTGAACCAAACAACATGGCATTAAGAAACACCCCAGCAATACCTTCACGCACCTGTTTCCGCAAATGCGTATGGTCGCCGTCAAAATGAACGAACATCTTTTCACCCACCACTTTGACCTGTCCACTCTTTGTCACAAAGGTTTCCTCTGAACCTATATTTGATTGATGTAAATCCGTAAGATCGGTATAGACAATGATTTCCATTTTGTCGTTGAGGCGATATTCGAGCGTCTTTTGGATTTCCTCGAAGTCCATTTCAGCCATTTGCGCTGCCGCTTGCCCCACGAAACGACCTTGACCGTACCAGTAAGTGATGAAATTTTCACTTTCATACTGGTCCCAATCGTCAAAAAGTTTATGGAATTGAACACGATTTTTGCCGAACTGCATCTGGTTGATTTGTCCGATGGCAAAAAGTGGCAATAAACAAAGCCAAGCAAGTGTTAGTTTTTTTATCATGGTCGTTGTGTGTATGCTAAAAGTGTTTTTTAAAGACAATAATATTTGTGGGTGCATAAAAATCGGTTAAAAGGTTGTTCTTCAAAATAAAACTTCAAATTCGGAAAAATCTACGAAACGAACAAGAATTTAAACGTTAAAATTGCTTGAATAGTTGTATTGTTTTAATTGTTGTACGGCTATATTGTTATGAACCAGACAACAATACTATAATAAAACAATACAATTAAAACGTTACCAAAATGATAAATAGGCTTCTAAAAGAAATCCTTGGCTAAAAATTTGCGTCCTTTATAGATATGGAAACTTTTCTTAAAATACTACCCTTTCCGGCACTTGATGATGCGGCACAGTGGTTGGCGTTTGGGCTTAACTTGGCTTATGTCGTTTTGGCAGGTCGGGGCAATGTCTGGTGTTGGTTTTTTGGTTTTTTTGGAACAATTTTTCAGTTTGTCGTTTGTGTGGATGCCGATTTGAAGTCCGATGCCGCATTACAAGTCTATTACGCTTTTTCAGCAATTTATGGTTGGTACAGTTGGCAAGAGCGCAACGAAGAAGGTGCGCCCCTTGATATTTCTCAGATACCCCTCAGTATGCACCTCAAAATTGGCTTAGTGGGTGCAGCGGTCGCCATTCCGTTGGGTCTTTATTGGCAGTCGGCAGCATTTCGGTTTGAGGATGCTTTTTTGGCAGTGTTTAGTATCATTACAACATTTTTGACTGCCCGCAAAGTCTTGGAGTCTTGGTTTTATTGGATGATCATTGATTTCAGTTATGCGTTTATCTATTTCAGTCGAGACAAATATATGCTGGCGGTTTTGTCCATTATCTATTTTGCTTTTTCGATTCGAGGCTTTTTCCTTTGGCGAAAGTCTATGAACCTATCTACCGTCAGGACATAGCGTTTTCAGCAAAATATACTGAGGGGGGCTATTTTATCATCGTTATTGGTGGTATTCAAAGGCCGGACACAAGTGTCGCCTTACTTTGATTCGGTATTGATAATCAATGGAGTACAAAACAAAAAGCTCGTTAGAAATCATTTTCGAACGAGCTTTTTATTTTGTACTCTACAGAGTGGTAAGGAACTATTGAACATAAGCGGATCTTGAACCACCAGCGGCAACAGTCGCTTGCGCCCGTGCTTTTTGTCCTGTTGTGAACATATACATACAAGCGTCGTTTGTATAGTCCATATAGTTCATCCACATTTCAATAGGTTTGCCTGAACAAGCACTTTTTGATCCTGCCGCAGGGCAACCATAATTGGCACCATCATGTGCAGGAGTGTCACCGACTAAGTCATCGCCGCATCTTTTATCACCCCAGATATGGCGTAAATTGAACCAGTGACCAACTTCGTGAGTCGCTGTTCTACCTTTGTCATAAGGCGCATAAGTGCTGTTTCCAAAAGCACTATACAAACAAACGACACCATCTGTTGCAGAACTACCTCCTGGGAATTGGGCATAACCCAATAAACCACCGCCCAAGTTACAAGCCCAAATATTCAACATCGTTGTTGGATTGACAGGGTCAGAACCACCTTGACTCGTTTTTTTAACAGGATCCCCCGAGTAACCAAATGAGGTAGCAGTCGTTAATTTGCGAACAGTTTGTGATAAAACAAAATTAATTTCACAATCTGCAGCAACGCCCGTAAAATTAGAAGGCACTGATTTTATGTCAGTGTTCAACTTACGAAAATCGGCATTCAAAATAGCAATCTGCGATTGAACTTGCGCATCCGAGATGTTTTCATCGGTAGTTCTGTAAACAACATGAACGACAACCGGAATCGTTACAACAGTACGAGGAGTTAAACCTTTTTCATATTGAACAACAAAACGAGACGTAAAGTCCTCAATGTCTTGTTGATTCTCCTTGAATTGTTGGTTTTTTTCCATCAACGCTTCATTGTACTCATGCGTAGCACATTGGCGTGATAGAGAGCTCAATTCAATCGTTTGTTGGTCGTCACCGATAGTAGATTGATTGAAGACATTGTCTTTCTGACAAGCCACGAAAAAGAGCATTAATATGCCCGCTAAAACAGGAACGAATTTAATATAATTCATTTTCATAGAAATTTGATTTTTAGATAATTATGTAAAAGAGATTATTGATTTATCGAATAAATAACTTGGGCAAACCTAAGAATAATGATTGGAATAAAAAATTACATTTTTTGGGCTTTTTCGGAGAAAATTTTAACGAGATCTTTTATTAATTATAGTCGTGACGTTAAGCGGGAGATAATCATTTTAACAGGGCATTTTTGTTTTTTTGAAACTTCATCTAACCAAATGAGTAAAAAAGTGTAAATTTGCACCGCTTTTGAAGATTTTTTTTTGAAAGCGATGCGTTATGTCCTTTGTTTTACCCCCCCTCAGTATAAATCGCCATTTTTATTAAAAAATTAAACAAAAATCGCTGAACGATAATGAAAAAAGTGTTGCTCTCCATTGCCGCTACGTGTTTTCTTTTTGCGGCTTCATCCTTTGGACAATCTGACCCCGTTCTTTTCACCGTTGATGGCAAGCCCGTCAATGTTTCAGAGTTCAATTACATTTACACAAAAACCAATGGTGCTAAAGCCGATTTTAGCAAAGAATCTGTTATGGAGTACCTCGACCTCTATACCCGCTTCAAAATGAAGGTGGCGCGGGCAAAAGAGATGCAACTTGATACCATTCCTGCACTCATAGAGGAATTGGCAGGCTATCGTCGTCAATTAGCAGATAGCTACTTAACTGACCGCGAAGTGAGCGACAAATTGGTGAAAGAAGTCTATGACCGTATGTTGAAAGACATCAATGTAAGCCATATTTTGGTGAAAATCGATAAAAACGATACTACAAAAGCATATAACGCCATCAAAGAAGTACAAGCTCGGTTGGCAAAAGGCGATAAGTTTGAAGATGTCGCCAAAGCCTTGTCGCAAGATGAAACATCAAAAGACAACGGCGGTCTCATCGGCTACTTGACAGCGATGTTGCCTGAAGGTTTTTACAGTTTTGAAACGGCTATTTACAGTACGCCTGTCGGTAAAACGAGCGGCATTGTGCGCTCACCTATGGGTTACCACATTATTAAGGTGAATGCTGATCGCGCTGCTCGGGGTGAACTGGAAATATCACATATTCTTATCAGAAGTAAGAAAGATGGACTTGAGCAACCTAATGCTAAAGAACGCATTGATGAGATTTATAAGGAATTGAAAGGTGGAAAGGCTTTTGAAGAATTGGCAACACGTTATACAGAAGACCAAAACTCTCAATCGAAGGCGGGTTATCTCGGTTTTTTCGGTATCGGTCGTTACGAAGTCGGGTTTGAAGATGCGGCATTTGCCCTCGCCAAAGATGGTGATTATGCTGAACCTTACGAATCGAGTATTGGTTGGCACATCATTCGGCGCATTTCAAAAAAAGATATTGAACCCTATGATGCCATCAAAAGCCGTTTAAAAGCACGTATTCAACGCGATTCTCGCTACGAATTGGCTCGAGTAGGGATGGTTGAGCGCATCAAAAGTGAAGCTCATTTTACTGAGGGGGTCGCTGTGCGCGATAAATTTATAGGTACGTTGGATTCTTCTTTTTTAACTTATGCTTATCGCGTGCCAGAAAGTGCGTCTTCAGAAAAGTTATTGAGTTTTGATGGCGTGACAACTACGGTTAATGATTGGGCTTATTGGCTTGGCGAAAGTGCAAATAAGCGTATCAACTACTCGACTCAGTATAATAATAACGTGTCGGAAGTCGCTAAAAAGCTATATGCCGAGTTTGTTGTTGAAAAAGCTTTGGGTTATGAAGAAACACAACTCGATAAAAAATATCCTGATTTCAAAAATTTGATGCGGGAGTACGAGGAAGGTATTTTGTTGTTCGAAGCCATCAAGCAAAACGTTTGGGACAAGGCTTCATTAGACACCATTGGACTTGATAAGTTTTTTGAGCAAAACAAAAGCCGCTACAATTGGGATGAACGAGCTTCGTTGATTTATTATACTATCAGCGATTCGGCGAAAGGAGATTCCTTGAAAATTAGGAAATATGCGACTAAGCGTTCACCGCAGCAGGTTTTGAAAAAATTCAACAAAAAAGGCAATGCTGTTTCCTACCGTGAAGAAACTATGGAGCGTGGTAAAGGCAAAGCTTTAGACCCCTCAGTATGGAAAGAGGGAAAAGTCGTTGTACATGGTACGGACGCTTTGAATTTTATGAAAGTTGAAAAAATCATCCCTAAATCACCTAAAGCCTTGAAAGATGCACGCGGCTATGTTGTTGCAGACTATCAGGAGTTTTTGGAAAAACAATGGATGGATGAATTGGCGGCTAAATACAAGGTCGTCGTCAATAAAGATGTTTTAAATTCGATTATTAAATAGATGATAATGGATAGATGATAATGGAGAATAATTCTCCATTATCAACTATCCATTATCCATTATCACCTATAATGAAAAATACCCTTTTTGTTCTGTTCCTTCTGTTTATGGTGATTGCGTGTCAAAAAAACACCAACCCGACAGGCAGCAATCGGATACTGGCAACAGTTTATAATAGGTCGTTGTACTTGAGCGACATGGAGGGAATGTTTTCTGAAAATGCGACGCGGGAGGACAGTTTGCAAGTTATCAATGCTTTTTGTGACCGATGGATTCGTGAACAACTCGTTATGACTGAAGCAGAGCGCAATATTCCGAAGGATTTAAATCTCGATGAATTGGTAAAAAAATATCGAGAATCGCTCATTTTAAGCAATTATGAAGAGCAATTGACTCAAATAGGTTTAGATACGACGATTTCAGACGATGAACTGCACACTTTCTACGAAAAAAATAAGGATCAATATCAACTCGAAACGCCCATTACACGCTGCTATTTTCTAAAAATTCCGAAACCCGCGCCGCAATCCGATAGTTTGTCGAAATGGTGGAATGCCCCTAAGTCGGGGGAAAATTTCACAAAACTGAAAAACTACGCCAAAGTCCATGCGAAGGCTTATATCTTAGAAGATTCCGTTTGGACACGGGTGGATAAAATTGCAGAAATGCTGCCGAAAGGGACGCTTTCAATGGATAATATGTCTCGTGACAAAGAATTGACGATGAAAGACGATGATTTTCAATACTATTTTAGGGCTTTGGGTGTGATGAACAAACAAGAAATTGCACCTTTGTCGTTTATTAGAGAACAAGCATCAAAATATATCGTGCATCAACGGAAAATTCAGCTACTGGAAAAGAAAAAACAAGAGATGTACGATACAGAATTGCGAAAAAATAATGTCAAAATTTATAGTTATTAAGATAATGATGAAAAAAATAGTTTTGTTTTTAAGCCTCGTTTTGAGTTTAACCAAAATGACCGCACAGAGAGAATTGGTTGACAAATTGGTTGCTAAGGTCGGTGACGAATACGTTTTGTTGTCAGAAGTTGAAGAACAGTTTTCTTACGCAAAAGATCAACACAAGGATTTGCCCGACAGCTACCGTTGCCTTGTCCTTGACCAGATTTTAGTGACTAAACTCCTTGTCGCACAAGCGAAAATTGACTCTTTATATCCAAAAGACGATGAGTTGGAGCAGCAGTTGACGGCTCGTTTCGATAAAATTTTGGATTATATGGGCAACAATGAGCAGCAATTCATTGACTACTATGGTCAAACACCCGGTGTTATGAAGGAATCTATGCGTGACGATATGCGTGACCAAATCATGGGCGACAAAATGAAAGCTAAGGTATTGGCTGATGTCGTTGTGACACCTTCTGAAGTGCGTGAGTTTTTCAGTAAGATTCCCAAAGATAGTTTGCCTTATTTTAACCAAGAGGTTGAAATATCAGAAATTACATATAAGGCAAAACCGAATGATGTTCAGAAAAAATTAGCAAAAGATAAATTGACGGATATTCGCGAGCAAATTACAAGCGGCAAAGTGCCTTTTGAAGATTTGGCTAAAAAATTCTCTCAAGACGTAGGTTCAGGACGTGAAGGCGGTGACTTGGGTTGGGCAAAACGCGGTAAATTTGTTCCTGAATTTGAAGCGGCCGCTTATAAATTAGAGCCCGGTCAGATGTCAGAAGTCATTGAGTCAGAGTTTGGCTACCATATCATTCAACTCCTTGAAAGACGGGGTAACACGATTCATACACGCCATATTTTGATAAAACCAGAGGTGACTGATGAGGATTATCAATTGGCACGTCATACATTGGACTCTGTTAGACAGCTTTTGGTCAAGGACTCGATGCTGTTTTCGTATGCTGTTAAAACTTATGGCGACAAAAATGCTCAAAGTTATCACAACGACGGACGTATGACAAACCCCGCGTCAGGTAATAATAATTTTGAGACCCGCGACCTCGACCCTGATACTTATTTTGTTGTTGACACTATGAAAGTCAACAGCATCAGCACACCGATTGAAACAGCTTTGCCAACTGGTGAAAAAGAATATCGCCTTGTCAAATTGATTTCTAAAACAGTCCCGCATAAAGCGAATTTGTTGCTAGACTACAACAAAATACAAATGGCAACTGTGGAACAAAAGAAAAGTCAAGCGCTTGTTAAGTGGATTGAACGCCGTGCGCAAATTACATTTATCTATATTGACCCGATGTTCAACAAATGTCCAAATTTGGATAAATGGTTGAAAAAAGCAAATCCTTAGGTTGGTTTTGGGTTATTGGTTATTAGGGATTGGTTAATAAAAAGAAAGGGTAAAAGTGATTCAACACTTTTACCCTTTCTTATGTAATAAGCCTCTACGTTTATTTCTTTTTAGTTTTAATACTTTTATTGTTTGTCTTTTCTAAATGAATAGATATACCTGTTTGATAAAATCTATTCTTTGCATAATAAAGATATAAATCATCGGCAATTAGATTGATTTGTGCATAAGGAGATATTTCTAAAAGTATTTTTGAGTTTAACTTTTTATAAAAACTTATTCCTAAGTACAAAGCAGGGTTAAATGTTTTTAACGGATATTCAATAGTTCCATTATTAATGTCAGATTTCCAATTATCTGGATATTCAATTATTGACTTTGCTTTTTGCGATAAAATAATTTGAGGAATTAAACCTAAATTATAACTCAATTTTTGCATAGCAAAATATTTAAAAATAATGGGCATATTCATTTGCATAATATTAAGGCTATTCTTAGTAACTGATTTATGACTTATACCAGTAGTAGGGTCCCAATCGGCACCTTGTATAAACCCGAAATATTCCTGTTTATACTTTGAGAATGAAGCGTTTAAGCCTGTTTGTAAAGTTATTTTTTTGCTTAATGAATATTCTAAATCGCCACCAATTGAAACTAAAAAGATACCTTTTATTGTTGATGTAACCGCTTTAGGTAAACTAAATTCATCTGGATTACCTTTAATTACTGAGGGGTAGCCTAATCTTAAATTTGTACCTAAATTGATTTTAGATTGTGCATAAACACAATGATAAGATATAAATAAGAAAATGATTGAAATGTATATATTTTTCATTTTTTTTAAAATTTAGTAATAATATTAAGTTCTATTCCGAAGGCAAAAAAATCACCACTTAAATGTGCCAAAGAGCGAGGCGGCAAATTTTTTAATGAATCAGAAAGGTATTTTGAATACAATTTTAGAGCCAAGGCAGTGTGTTCTGAAAGAACATACTCATAGCCTATTGAAGTTGATAGACCTAAGCGCACCATGTCAGCGCTGTGATGTTTGATACGATTTACTAAGTTTGAAAAATTAGTATAAGATGCACCCGTCAAAGTATAACTGCCTATTGAAATTTTACCATCTTTTTTAGTAACAATATAGTCTTGAAATTCAAAGTCAAGGAAAATATCGTAAATAAGAGTACCTTCAAAAAAGAAGCGATTCGTTCCATGATGTTTAAAATAGTAGTAACAGGTAAGAGGAATTTCAAAACTTCTAAATTGTAATGTATATTTTGCACCACCATAGTTTTCAGGAGGAGGTCTATTATCGGTTTTAACGCCGTACATTAATCGTGATTCTTGACCAACACGGCTAAGATTAAGTCCTAATCCAACCGACAATTTTTCATTTATTTGCCTTTGGTAGTGAATACTCATATCATAACCTAAAACACCAAGTACAGGCTTTCTTGTTTGATAAGCCAGTTTCCAATAATAATCTAAAAGAGATAATGTTTCAAAGTTATCAATATTCAATTTAGAATAGGTCATACCAATTCCACCATAGACAATATTTTTGTTGGTCTGCGCTTTTAGTAAAGTACAGACCAACAGAAACAAACCAATGTATATGTTTTTAAGTTTATGCACAATTAATACATTTATAAATATTTATCGAGCGGGTATTACATTACCTTTCCACGCAGTAGGGTAATATTGTGGTATATAATATTGTTGCGGATTACTACAATTCGCCATATTAATATACCAAACATGAACTTCATTTGGTACTACTTGACCTTGAAACTTTCCATCCCAATGAATCCATTGATCATCGCCAAAAAGCGAGATAGAATTCAATGTTGGCACAGGTGCGTACTCTTCTTTTTCAAAAACCTTTCCTCCCCATCTATTAAATATCTCTGTTTTATACCAAAAAGCTCTGTAACCTTGTCCAGCAATACTAAAAGCACGGAAATCATCATTATTGCCGTCGCCATTTGGAGAGAAAATATTTGGAATAAGCATTGAACTGCCAGATAAAGGTCTATTTACTGTAAGCAAAGGTTGCCAATAAATATCTCGTATTGGTAAGTTAAATGACTTAGTTATTTCACAATCGCCTATTAATTGATATGATGGGTCATTAAAGTCAAGTTTCAGAATCATATTGGAATGTCCTTCATTTGTTGGCACATAAAACACATATTGATAGATTTTATTGTCAGCACTAGCAATAATTTCATCTTGCAAAAACTCATTACGTCCATTTCGACTCAAAATCAAAGAAAATTTGTCTTGTGGAATTTCACATTCAAAAGTTACTTTGCCTGCAACTTTATAATAACAATATGAACTCATACTTGTTCTTGTATCAATATCTGTAATAACATCTATTTTAACGTTACCAATATTAAACACATCTATTTTATCTAATGTAAATGCGCAGTTACTTTCATCTCTACCTGTAACTGTTAAATAAGTATGGCACTGTGGAATAGGTGTTCTTAATATTGGAAAGGGATCAGTAGAGTTTAATACCCGATAAAATGGTGGCCATGTAAATTGACAACCCAAACAATTATTATTTCCTTGCAACTTTATCTCGGTAGGAGGGTTTCCACAAATTAATAAATTTTTATAAGATAACCTGCTGTTAGCTAATTCAATATATATATCTTTTGAAACAGTTGTCGACGTTGTACAATCGTTGATAGCAATTAATTTGATGCGATATCTTTTACCATTTTCAAAATTGTATATATTTTTGGCATATAATTTTTCTGGAGACCCAATAAAGTCTTGACTACTACAATTTAACTCACTACCATTTGCCGATATTTCACAAATCGTCCAACTATAATGACTCGTACCGCACGTACCACTACCATCAAAAATTAAATCATCTAATTTGCATATTTTGCTATTCCCTGATATAGTTGCTATTGGTGTATTGTCATTTCTCGTTGAACATAAACCATCTATATAGGCATATCCAAAATGCCCTCCTTCTGTACAATCAGCTACATCAAATATTATTTTTACATGTTTACCTATATGTTGTTGAAGAGGAATATTTACGCAAGTCCAGTTTCTGAATATAACACTACTCCCGACGCCACTTGGTGGCAGTAGTTCAAAAAAAGGATTATCTTTATCTGCAATAATTTTTGAAGAACCCTCGATTAAATTTCCAATGTTATTATTGTTATCAACCAAAAAAATTCGATACTGAAAATATGGATTTCTAGTATTGCCATGGGACCTATCCATCATAACTAATGCATATCTAAAGAAAAAATCAGCATTATCTGGCGATACTGTAAAATCATAACTCAATCTTGCAACATCTGTTTCACCCTTTACTGTATTTCCTAATCGAGCGACGAATGAACCTGTACAAGGGAATTTAATTTTAGATGTATGAATATCAACAAAGTTATCTCTATTAATTATTTCATGTTGGGTTGGAACAATGTCCTCATTTTGGATTGAAATACTTCCATTATCGTTATGCGTCCCTTTTCCTCCTTTCCAGCCTACAAAATTCCCTAACTCAAAGCCACCATTTGCACATCTCCCATCTTCAGGTGGTGAGATAGGTCCTCCTGAACAATATTCATAAACTTCAAGCCCTTGTAATGATATACTTTGAGGATTGTCATCTTCTAATTGTATTCTAATATATCTGCCTTCAATATTATCAATCTTAATATTGTCACTTGAGCTAAACTTCATCGAAGTCCTCAAGTGATACAACTCTTCTTTATTTAGAAGGACTTTATCAGAGTTTGATATAATTGGATTTTTAGAAATGTAAATAGAGTAATTACAGAGATTAGGTTGGTCTGGAGGTAATAAGCTAATTTTGCTAATCTTAGTCACTTTTTTTAAATCAACTTGAATTCAAGGATGGACTTCTTCTTGTGTCTGAATAGAAAAGGGGGATTTTGATGGATTTTTTTCATTTAAATTTAACACAGGCTTCGATGATAGCTCAACAAAAACATCTGAAATTTTGATAAAACAGGGGCTTTCTGTTAAAGTACCTAATCCTAACTTCACTTGAGCATCTAAAAATTGAGGCAAGAGATTTAGGATAGCCAATAAAAAAATTAATAATCGCCTTGAGTGCGGTTGAGTGCGGTTGAGTGCGGTTGAAGTTATTCATAAAATGGGAGATTAAAAGTAATTAAATTTTGTTTAAAAGCAGGGCAAATCTATAATAAAAATGAATAAAAAAAATAATTTTAACATTAAATATGGATTAACATCTTTTATCTATTTTCAATTACAAGTTAACTCTAAAAATAAAGTAATCTCTAAAAGTCTCCTTATTGCTGCTGCTGTTGTGCTGCATCATAATCAATTAAAGGCACTAAAGGCTGTTCTAATGCCATTTGCACCGCATGATTGTCTTCAATCACTTGACCATTTTCATAGCCAACAGAGACATAAACGCTCAATGATTGATTGGCGGGTCCTTTGAAAGTCCCTTTTACAGGGCTACAATCGTTGAAATGCCGCCCAACGGCTAAGACAACGTGTTGGTCACTCACCCACGTATTATTTGTCGGGTCAATGCCGACCCAACCTGTTGAGGGCAAATAGACCTCAACCCAAGCGTGTGTGGCACCTGCACCTCGTACACCGTCATTATTTGGACAAATATAACCACTCACATAACGCGAAGGAATAGACGTAGAACGCAACATTTCCAACAAAACATGGGCAAAGTCCTGACAAACGCCTGACTTATGCTCAAGGATTTCGTCCACGGTTGTCTCGATGGTTGTGATGCCTTTTTTGTATTCAAATTTGTCAAAAATATATTCTGAACAGCGTTGAATGAACATCGCAGGCGTATCACGGCTGTGGCGGAGGTCATTGACCATAGCTTTCAGTTCCTCTTTTGCAATGATAGATTCAGGTTTGGCAAGGTCAAGCATCTTCAAATCGCTTGAAGTCACCCCCCTCAGTAAATCCCAGTCTGAAAACTTAGAAGTTGCTACAGGATTGATATTTGTTAACGATTTGACATCTACAATCAATTGACTGTCAACGATTAACTCTTTATGTGCTTCTGCGACGACAAACCATCCAACGGTATTGCCCCAATAGTCAGGGAATAAATTTACTGAGGGGTCACCTGTGATGACTAATTTCTGACTCCTTAATTCCTGTTGTGGATGTGCGTAAGGAAATATTTTTATTTGATTGGCACTATCTCGAACAGGTCGGTCATAAGTATATTTGGTAATGTGTTGTATTTTAAATAAAGGCATGATGTCAAGTTATCCGAAGTATTTTAGCTGTGTTCTTCGTTTTGTGTAAAAATCAATTATAAGCAAAATAGCCACGGCTCAATGCGCTGCCAAAACCATAAAGGTCGTTTCTAACTTCTGCCAAGAAATCGTGTAAACCTTTTTCTGTAATACTTTCAAGGTCAGAATATTCCACCTTTGAACGTAAGCGACCGATGATTTTTTGCAATTTAGGTGTGGCTTCAATATTTTCACCCGTCATACCGCGAATGGTGCGGTCAAGTCGAATCAGACAATAGAGGACAGAACGTGGAAACTGTGTATTCAAAAGCGTCATATTCACAACATTTTGACCATCTAAGCCTGTGCGATAAGACTTCAAATACAATTCATAGCCACTCAATGACAACAACAAATTCCGATAGTAAGGTATTTCCTCCGAATCGTCCAAATCATAACGTTTGTCACTAAATTTCACGTCCAAAATATCCACGGTTTGGATACTTCTTTCTATAAATTTGCCCAGATTCATAAAATTCCAACCTTGCCCACGTGGCATTGTAACTTCTATTACGCCATAAAAAAGCAAACAGCGATTAATTAATGAGCTTAACAAAGCGACTTGTTCATCATTTTCAATCGCTTTCTCTATATCAGGACTGTTGACATAGTGATAAAACTCATTCATAGACTCCCACGCTTCTTTTGTTATATGGTCTTGCATACCCCGTGCATTTTCACGCGCTCGTGCAATGATATTCCGTATTGAATTATGATTGTCTCGATTCGTTATCATATACAACAATACGTCGTCAGCGTCATTACTGAATTCTGCCATTTGTTCCTCAGGCATATGAGCAAAGACTTTCAAGACAGGCTTCCAGCTGAACGCTTCTTCGCCAGTTTGGTCAAGTGAGGTAATAAAATTGATTTTCAGCATCCGCAAGATGCCATCAGTGCGCTCAACATAGCGCGTCATCCAAAATAATGAATCTGCAATCCGACTTAACATATAATATTCTTGTTTTTTGTTCTCTGACAATTGAAACACCACGTATCGGATACCTCTAAGGCTGTCCATACATCATATCTTTTCGTGTGATTATTAATATGTTTTTAAAAATTGTTTATCATCTTGAAAATCAATTATTTATCAACGTATTTGGCG
>JAYSQG010000304.1:0-7366 GCA_043721685.1 Saprospiraceae bacterium
GAATTACAAACCAAAACAGAAAAAAGCAAAAATAGCTACGAACCCAATCACTGTGGCGATATCATGAAAAAGATAAATTTTCAAAAGGTATTCGACAATCATAAAGGAAAACGTAGCTTTCAAGCATTTATCGAAGAATTAGATATACTTTTCAAATAACGTCTTCCTTTGTGATTTATCATTTTGTATTCAACTTAAATACTTACCCACAATCGGCACGCGTCGCCCTGCACCAAAACCTTTATTTGAAACCCGTAACACAGGCGCCGTTTGCTCTCTTTTAAACTCATTGATATTGACCAAACGTAAAATGCGATTGACCAAGGCTTCGTCAAAACCCATTTTGACCAATTCTTTTGGTCCTTGCCGTTTTTCGATGTATTGAAACAACACTTTATCCAAAATCTCATAATCAGGCAATGAATCCGAGTCTTTTTGGTTCGGACGCAACTCCGCAGACGGTGGTTTTTCAATAGTACTGAGGGGTATCACTTCGCCTTCTTTATTGATAAATCGAGCCAACGCATACACCTCCATTTTATACACATCGCCAATAACCGACAAGCCTCCACACATATCGCCGTACAAAGTGCCGTAACCCACAGCCATTTCTGACTTATTAGATGTATTTAACAAAATATTACCGAATTTATTTGAGAATGCCATGAGCAACATGCCGCGTATGCGTGCTTGCAAATTCTCCTCTGTTAGATTGCGTGGGAAGCCCCAAAAATGCGGTTTCAAGGTCTGCATAAACGTTTCATACATCGGTTCAATCGGTATCACATCGTACTGAATCCCTAATTTTTCAGCCAATTGACGGGCATCATTTACAGAGTGGTCGCTTGAATATTGCGAAGGCATGAGAATACAGCGTACATTGTCCGCACCCAAAGCCCTTGCTGCTAAGACAGCTACAACTGCCGAATCTATGCCACCTGACAAACCCAAAATCGCTTTTTTCAAGCCCATTTTTCTAAAATAGTCTTGAATGCCAACGATTAAAGCATCGTGAATTAAGGTAATTTTATCTTTTGGTTGTTCATGTATTACTCCCCCCCTCAGTACTGTGTCCAAATCATAGACCCGTAAACACTCTTCGAAATAAGGCATTTCGTCAAACACTTTTCCATCAGGCGACATAACGATTGAGCCACCGTCGAAGATAATATCCGTTTGTCCACCCGATTGATTGGCATAAAAAACAGGCAATTTATAGCGCTCTACATTCGCTTTGATGACGTGAATACGGTTAGGTGCTTGGTCATAACTGAAAGGCGAAGCCGAAATATTGATCATTAAATCTGGTTTTTCGTCCATCATTTCGTCCATCGGACAGATGCGATACAACGGGTTTTCATTGCCGACATTCCAAATGTCCTCGCAGACCGTTAGGGCGATTTTTTTACCTTTATACGTCACTGCCTGCCATGAATCGGCAGGTTCAAAGTAACGGTATTCGTCAAAAATGTCATAAGTGGGCAACAACGTTTTATGTTGAACGTGCTTAATTTCGCCATCTGCGAGGAAAAAAGCAGAGTTAAAATGGTCTTTTCCTTCCACTTTTGGGTTACGCGAAGGCGAACCAACAACGATAGCGATGCCCTTAGCCATTTCAGCCAATTTGCCAACAGAAGCGTAGGCTTTACTGATAAAATCCTCAAATTCCAAGAAGTCTCGTGGCGGATAACCACAAGTAGCGAGTTCACCAAAAACGACAATATCTGCTTTCAAGGCTTTGGCTTTGATGACCATGCCTTGCATTTTTTCTAAATTCCCTTCAAAGTTGCCAATGTGGTAGTTGAGTTGGGCGATTGCTATTTTCATAAAAGTGTTGTGTATGATTATTTTAGAAGTCAAATGACCCCCTCAGTATTTTTATACAAAATTACAAAAAGAGACACGAATTTCACAGATTACACGAACTTACTAATCAAGTCTTATTCAATTCGTGAAATCTGTGAAATACGTGTCTCTTTTTAAAATACCATTTTGAATGATAAAGTATTTTGAATCAACGCTTAACAAATTCATCTCCCAAGGAGTCCTTTGGACATTTATTGTTTATCATTCATCATTAACTAAGGCGTTTTCACCTTTTTTGTAATCCGCAACCGTTCATCTCGATTCGCAATCTCGCAAGCCGTATAAAACGCCAGTTTTACAATCTTCGTCATTTTTTCAAAATTGATTTTATCAATCGTATCCGTCGGGCGGTGATAGTCATCATGCGTGCCATTGAAATAAAAAATGGCGGGAATCCCTTTTTCGGCAAAATTGTAGTGGTCGCTGCGATAATAGTAGCGATTCGGGTCATTTTCGTCGTTATAGGTATAGTCTAAGGTCAATTTAGTATGTGTGGCATTCATCTTTTCATTGACATCGTGTAGGTCTTGACTCAATTTATCTGCGCCAATGACGTAGATATAATTCGGATTACCTGCCTTTTCGTACTTTTCGTCCACACGTCCAACCATATCAATATTGACATTCGCTACCGTTTTATCTAAAGGAAAAACAGGATATGTCACATAGTATTTTGAGCCCAACAAACCTTTTTCCTCGCCTGTTACGAGCATACACAAGACGCTGCGGCGTGTACCATGACCTTGTTTTTTTGCTTCGCTTAATGCTTGAGCAATTTCAAGGACAGAAGAAGTACCGCTCCCATCATCGTCTGCACCATGAAAAATCTCATTGCCCCGTTTGCCCAAATGGTCATAATGCGCTGTAACGACTACGATTTCATTCTTTAAAACAGGGTCGCTGCCTTCGATGAACCCCATGACATTGTTGCCAATCAATTGTTTGAAAAACTTATCCATTTTTATGGTCAATTGGCACGACAAAGTGATGTTACGTGATTTGCCTGCTGCACATTTCGCACGTGCCTTAGCATACCCCTCAGTATTTTTACCAATAATTTCCTTTGCCATATCAGGCGAAATGAAAACGCTGTTTGCCCATTTACCGTCAGGCAATTCGACATCGCCTGTAATGTTGCGGCTAAACATGCGGCGATTCGCTTGAATATTGTCCGCCATTTTAGGGTCAATAATCAAAACCATTTTTACGCCTTTTTCAAAAGCGGTGGCTAATTTCTTTTCCACATTTGCCCATTCCGAAGGGGTTTTTGACTTAGAAATCAAGGACGTAGAGTCTTTTTTCAAAGGTTCACCCATATTAATGAGAATCACTTTTCCCTTGACATCACTTTTTTTATAGTCAGAATAACGTTTATCGTCAATGCCATAACCCATAAAAACAACTTCCGAAGCCTCTATTTTTTTATCTGCAACCGCCGTATTCAAATAAGGCAACGCATAAAAATTGAATTGATGGCGATATGAATGTTCATTGATGCTCATGCCTATATTGTTCCAACCATCATTGGTGTAAACGATGCGTTGAAAATAGCTGTTATCCTTGCCTACTTTTGGCAAGCCCAATTTTTCAAACTGCGAAGCGATGTATTGAGCCGCTTTAAAGTTACCAACTGTCCCCGTTTCACGTCCTTCGAGCGAGTCAGAGGTCAATACCAATTCGTGAGCGTACAGGTCTTTCGCATTGATGGTTTCGGCAAAATCTTTTGTTGTGCCTTGTTGTGCGGGCAAGAATGCCCCCCTCAGTATAAATAAGGTAAAAAGAAGTTTTTTCATTGAAAAAGAAGTTTTTAATCAATTTGAATTTTATATGAATGGATTGTAAAAACAAGAAATTTTACTTGAAGTCGCAAGTTAAACAAAGTTTTTTTTGAAAACTACCTTTTAAAGGGTGTGTCGCGGTGACTTTTTTTTTATATCAAAAATAAATGGTATTGTTTTTGCTGTGTAAATAGTGGAATACCAACACTTTAGTTGGTCACCTCCATTCGAGATAAACAACAGCATTCTTTTTTAGTTTAATCAAAGCCGATTCCTGAACATGACAAAAAGACTACGATTCGTGGCAACGCTTGCGTGCCTTTCCCTCTCATTACACACCTTTGCTGAAGAACTAACTTTCATCAACGATGATCTCCGAACGGGTATGAACCGTGCGGCGGGCGAAGGTAAATTGATTTTTCTTGAATTTTGGGCAAACTACTGTACGCCCTGCAAAGTGATGGAAGAATACACCTACACAAACCCGTCCGTCATCGAGCGTATGAATGGCAGCTATGTGCCTGTGAAGGTGAATATCCAAAGTTTTGATGGATTTGACTTGAAAAATCAGTACAAAGTAACTGTTTTACCGACCATCATTATTCTCGACTCCAAAGGTCGTCAAGTAGCGCGCTACGAAGAGTCTATGTCGGCATCACAGCTCACTGCCGTACTCGACAAGCACAATGTGCCAAAAAACCGCAGCCGTATAGTGACCATGGCGAATAGTTATAGCATGGGCTTCAATACCCAAACGAATAAACCGACAACCGTTGACTCGCCAGCGCGTTCTTTATTTGTACCATCGCCACCCCCAACGCCTGCGCCTGTTCATTCACCAATTAATTCATACAATAATGTACCGCCGCGCAAAGCCCTTGCTCCCGACCCTGTTGGCAAGCCATCGTCTGATGTGGGTGAAAAACGCGCCATTCCGACTAATGGCTTTACGATTCAAACAGGTGCTTACGGACAGTTAGCCAATGCCCAACAGGTTGTTGCTGACACGAAACAGAAGGCAGGCAACCAAAAGCAATATATCATGCAAAGCAAATCCAATGGAAAAACGACTTATCGCATTTTCATTGGCAGTTTTCCTTCTCGTCAAGAGGCAGATGCTTTCCGCAGAAAAGCGGCTCTTGAAGGTTATGTGAGAAGTTTTGGGGATTTTGCTAAGAAAGGATGATTTTTAAGATTCTTAGATTTTAAGTACAAAGACGATAAGACCTGGATGGGTTTTATCGTCTTTTTTGTTTCCCGCACCTTCAATCCGAATCCCCAAAGCCACCAAAGCCTTTTCAGAAGTCCTTTGTTTCGCCGATTTTTATTAGAATCAAAATGAACCCCCTCAGTATTTTCTCTAAAAAAACCTCCGAATAACGCCAAAAACTTTAATAGGTTTTCCAAAATACTTTATTGACCTTTGCAGGGAACAAAAAAAGCACACGATAAAGATACTTTTTAAACATCAGTTTAACACCTAATTTTCAACAAAAAAACCTATCTTACATGGTTTTTACTTTCTGCAACTCTGCAACTCTGCAACTCTGCAACTCTGCAACTCTGCAACTCTGCAACTCTGCAACTCATTCGCATTGAGCTGCATTTTGCTCATTGGCAGCGATGTTGAGGCTTCGCCTTGATTTTTGAAAAGTTATTCAAGAATCTCATCTTCTCTTTTTCTAAAAACATTTTTAACAACCATAAATTAGAAAACAAACATGGAAATTCCTATTAAAACACGACAAATGATAGCTGATGAGTTAAGTATGAATGTCAAAATGCTAATGCGTCATCTAAAAACAGTAAATGTCATATTGCCTAAGCGTATTACCTTAAACGCTAAATACCAAAAGTTGATTTATGAAGCCATTTACTATCCTAACGGTGTGGAAAAGACTTGGTATGAAAATTATTGATATTTTGTTTTGTCCTATTATGACCTACAATGGGGCATTAATTGTCTTTTATATGTAGAAGTTTGACTATACTTTTGTGAATATTAATCGTTAATCTATGAAAACGGTAATATTCAAAATAATTATTTATCAACTTTTAAAATTTATCAAAATGCAAAACAAATCATTCTTTTCAGCCCACATTTATTCTAATCGTTTTCCACTTAAAAAAGTAAAATGGTTGTTCTGTTTTACTTTAATGATATCTTATTCATTTTTAGAAGCTCAAACGAATATTTTCCCATCAAGCGGCAGCGTTGGTATAGGCACGACAACACCACAAAGAGAATTAGATGTTGTAGGCGCTCTGCGTCTTTCTACAGGTTATATTATTAGACCAGATAATGGAGGTATAGCCTTTAGCGTAAGTAATGCAGGCAATGATTCGTATGGAGAATTGCGCGTTAATAATGCTCCAGGCTCCCGAAACAATATGATTGTAACAGATGCAGGAAATGTTGGGATTGGGGTGGATGGTATCTATCCTTCGGCAAAATTACATATTAATGGTATTGGTGCAAATCTTGCACTCACTAATTCTGGAAATGGAAGTGGGCTGTTTGAAATTGGTATGGCTTATTGTACAGGATGCTTTTCTGGGCAATCGCAAGCTGGAGATGCGGTATTACGTGTCTTAGGTACAGGTAATATGTTGTTTAATATCCCAGGAAATAGCACAGATACAAGAAAAATAATATTTTCAAGAGATGATGCCAAATTAATGCAAGTTAACGCAAACGGTTCAGTTGCAATTGGTAATGTTAATCAACCCGCTGGTTATAAGCTCTTTGTAGAAACTGGTATTTTAACTGAAAAACTCAAAGTGTCTCTTAAAAACACTTCTGATTGGGCAGATTATGTTTTTGACAAAAACTATAAGCTCAAACCATTAAAAGAAGTTGAATCTTTTGTCAACAAGAATCACCATTTGCCTGATATGCCTTCCGCATATGAGTTAACTCAAACAGGGATTGACGTAGCTAAAATGAATGCACTTTTATTGCAAAAAATTGAAGAACTCACGCTTTATTTGATTAATATGAATAAAAGATTGCTAGAGATTGAGAATCGAAAGTAATTTCGTGAGTAAGGAATAAGTTGAGGATCGGTTCAATAAAATGGGAGATAGCCAAATACAAATATTATTCGAATAAAGTATTTCTAATCTCATTTCTATTGTATACTAATCCGATTTTTTTCCAGTAGTTAATTACAAATCCTTTTTTTCCTAAAAAGTTAAAATCTATGATAAATGAAAGACACTTTTTTTTTTAGAGCTTACTTATTGATTATGATGTTACTGAATCTAATTATTCTTCGAGGGTATTCTCAAAGTTTCCCTAATATTGATTTATCACAAGTTCCTCAATCTTGCTTAGTGAACTCAACAGGTACACAACAATTGATTAATCAATTTGCATGTCAAAGTAATGATGATTGTACTACTGCTCCTTGGTTTGTTTCTCATGGTTCTCCTGATATCGTAGGAGGAGTATCATCTGGTAATAAATACTTATTTGCTGGAAGTGCAATTCGAAGTTTTAATGGTGCAAGTGAGAGTCATAATGAAGGATTAGCATACCGGCAGACTTTTATTAAGGATAAGTGGTATAAAATAAATATTACCTATTTCTTGGATGCTCAAAAATTTAGTATTCTATTAGCAAATGGCGTTCCTATTGCTCCTTGTTTAGTATCAACTCGGTCATTTTCAATACCAAATGTCTCTGATAATCAGCTTATATTGAAGGATGAAAGCCCTAG
>JAYSQG010000305.1:0-12157 GCA_043721685.1 Saprospiraceae bacterium
GAAATGCCTAATGGAAATGCCTAATGGAAATGCCTAATGGAAATGCCTAATGGAAATGCCTAATGGAAATGCCTAATGGAAATGCAAACAAGGTTAAAAAGTTATTTTTGTTTTGATAGCCATTAATCATGTTGTAAATGTAAGTCTATTATTTATAATGTCAAATTATTTTGACAATTTTTTAAATTATTTTGTTAAATGATACAAATAGGTGAATCATAGCTATAAACTGCCCTTCAAATACCTACATTTGTGTCTAAAATATTGTCGTTCCTTATTTCATCATTCATATCTCATACTTCATATTTTGCAATCCAATATCGTCGTTCAACTCAAAGAAGCTGCTGTTTTTCAAGACAAGTCATTGATTCTCAATGACATAAACCTGACTATTTCAGAAGGTGAATTATCCTATTTGATTGGTAAAACAGGGAGTGGCAAGTCGTCGCTCTTGAAAACCATCTATGGGGCATTGCCTTTACTGAGGGGGTCGGCAACGATTTGTGGCTATGATTTAGCAAAATTGAATCGGCGGACGATACCACTTTTGAGAAGAAAATTGGGCATCGTTTTTCAAGATTTTAACTTGTTAACCGATAGAAATGTGCAACAAAACCTTGAATTTGTTCTAAAAGCAACGGGTTGGACGGATAAGAAAGAGATAGCAGAACGCATTGATGCGGTTCTCAAGGATGTCGGTATGCCCGAAGCACATAAACGCCAACCGCATCAACTCTCAGGTGGCGAACAACAACGCATCGTCATTGCACGCGCTTTGTTGAACAAGCCGGCACTTATCATAGCCGATGAGCCAACTGGCAACCTCGACCCCGAAACGAGCGATGATATTTTAACTTTATTACGTGATTTATCCATACATAATAATACAGCTGTCTTGTTTGCAACGCATGATTATCGAATTTTGCAGCACTTTCCTGCCCGCATCATTCGTTGTCAAAATGGTAAAGTTTTAGATGAAGAGAATTTTTTAGTTTAATCGTTAATCGTTATTGGTTAATCGTTATTGGTTAATCGTTAATCGTTTTCCGAGTAACGATTAACCAATAACGAATAACCGATAACGATTAACCAATAACGAAAACATGATTTCAGCAAAAAATATAACAAAAAACTACGGAACGCTCAATGTACTGAGGGGGGTAGATTTAGAGATTCAAAAAGGTGAAATTGTCGCCATTGTCGGCAAATCGGGTGCGGGCAAAAGCACTTTGTTGCACATCATTGGTACGCTTGATAGAGCCGATAAAGGGCAAGTGATTATCAATAGTGAGGACGTTTCAAGGATGAACAATAAGCGATTGGCGGAGTTTCGGAATCAAAATATTGGTTTTATCTTTCAATTTCATCACCTTTTGCCTGAGTTTTCAGCTATTGAAAACGTCATGATACCCGCACTTATAGGCTCACGAAAAGAAAGTGTTGCGCGAAAAAGGGCAGCAGAATTGCTTGATTATTTAGGTTTAATCAACCGTTTGACGCATAAACCTACTGAATTGTCGGGTGGCGAACAACAACGTGTGGCTGTTGCAAGGGCTTTGATGAATGCGCCTTCTGTCGTTTTTGCAGATGAACCAACAGGGAATTTGGATTCTGCTTCGTCAAAAGACTTGCACGAATTGCTGTTTCAGTTACGCAAAGATTTTCAACAAACCTTTGTCATTGTAACGCATAATGAAGAACTGGCGGCAATGAGTGACCGAACTTTGACGATGCAAGACGGTTTGATTAAAATTTAAGGGGCTACCGAATTTATGTCACGCTTTTTATTTTTCACGCTTAAAGTTTTTTTCATAAAAATCTGATTATTAGGTGTTTATACATAGTTTAAAATGGTTTTTTCATTAGTTTATTAGTCAACAATCTTGGTTAAAGCTAACATGATTCTTTTTTTTCGGTTTATCTTTGAATTGTGATTAGAAAAAACTTATTAATTAACTATTTTAAATTATTTGACAAATGAGAAAACTCGAAGATATTCGTAGAGAAGTGCTTGGAAAAGAAATCTTGACAACAGCTGAAACGACCAAAATCAAAGGCGGTACATTACTTGATGAAATACGTCGTCCGCGTCCAGGTGGAGGTATTAGTACTCACAGTGGGACAGTACCGAGCTCAAAAATTTAATCTATCGAAAAATCGATGAAAAGCAAAAGCCAATTGACGTTATCAAGTCAATTGGCTTTTGCTTTTGATGCCTTAATCAATTGGCTTTTGAAACAGAATTGAAAACGCATAAACAAATTCGAGTTTACAAATGGTTGAAAATCAATATTTTAGATTTGAAACATTCCCATACTGAGGGGTCATAAATCCTTCAAACTCTTAGGTCGTCTTTTTTCATCCCATTTAAAACCTTTCATTTTCAATGCCTCATGGTCAGCTTGTTTCATCGGTGTCATGGTCGCTTTGGGCTGTGTGAAAAAGCGAATACCTTCCACTTTGTTGTCGCCAAAAAGAACAATCATCGAACTGCAAACCATTTTATTGACACTCATATATGCCTGCTCGTCGTCCAAGACGTAGTAAACGGATTCGGCATTGCCTTCGACATTCATGCGGCGAAGGTTTTCTTTTTCAAAATAAGCTGTGATGTCTCGCCCTTTTATTTGGTTGAAATATAATTCGTCATTGGAGTTGATGATAAAACCGTTATTTCGCATGTAGATGCGGTCTAATTTATTGTCAGTCAACAACATACGCATCGTGTCGGCTGTCAATTGAGACGTATCTGACCATATAATCGGGTCTCTGAAAAACCTAAAAAGAGAGTCTTGTTGGGTATAAGTCAAGGAATCACAGACCGATTGAAAGTTCTTTTTGAACATCCGCACATTATAATAAGCGTACATGGAGCGGAAAGTATCGGCAGGATTAGGCTTGAAAGTAATAATTGTATCGGCTCGAAGCCAAAGGGTGTCATTTTCAATGAGTGATGTCAAAATTGGGCGTCCTCCTGCTGCTTTGATGTAGTCATTGCGTTGATCATAAGCCATTGAGTCGCAGCGCAATGTGGTTTTTGCCGATGTGTCTTGATAAAAAACATTGCCTTTGGCAATGCCAATCGAGTCTTTTGAGTCAAAATCTACAAAATCAGCTTCAAGAATTTTACCTTCATTCACAATTTTCGACCGACCGCGTGTGGCGTAAGTTTTTGTTTTGCCACTATATATTATGGTGTCGGAATCTACAAATTGCTTTTCGTCTTCAAAATGAGCATTGCCTTTCAGTTGCGATTCCTCTGTTGTTCTGTTATAAATAATGGTCGAGGCGTGGGCTTTTCTAGCCGAGTCTTCTGTTGAAGCATTGCCTTTTAGGGTAATTATCGTTGTTTTGCCATCATAAAGCATGGTATCAGCTACCGCGACTTGCGTTTTCTTTTTATACTGAGGGGTCTTCGTAAACTCTGCATTGTCTTTTTGAAGGTCATAATAGCCCCCCTCAGTATAAAACTGTGCGGTATCTTTCATGTATATGAGAGTCGGGGCGAGAAACGTAGCAATATTGTTTTTCGTATCAAAATTTAAAGTATCGGTTTTTAGGTTAAAATCCTTGTCCACAACCAATACTTGATCTTTGAAAAAAGCTTGATTTGTGCCGACATTATAAACCCCTCGTCGGCTTGTCAGTTGTGTACGCGGGTCGGTGAGCGTGGCTTTGGTGTCGTAAGTAGCGACTTTGGTGTTGAGGTTGTAATTCAATTTCTGGGTAAACAACTTTTTTTCACCATTCACTAAAACAACATTGGCGTATAAATCAGCAATGCGGGTTAAGCCATGAAAGGTCATGGAATCGGCAAAAATACTGGTTGAATCCCCTTGTTTTATGACGACATTGCCTTTGGCAAAAATATTATCAAACGCATCTAAAATGGCAGAATCGCAGAACAAACGGGCATCCTTTTGCTGCAAGACGACTTGTCCTTTGAATTTTTTAGCTTCTTGATTTTTTATTAAAATTATTTCGGCTGTACGGGCATTCAATATTTGAACGCGGTTTGAGTCAATCGTTTGCCCAAAAGGAAGTGTGGCATAGGGATTTTGCGCTGTTGCATTTTTAGGACATAAAAAGCAAAGTGCAAAGAGCAAGGTGCAAAGTACAAAAGGCAAAGAGCTAGGAGCAAAGAGCCAGGAGCAAAGGTTCGGGAAACTATTAAAGTTTCCCGAACCTAAATTCAAACTGGTTTTTAACTTTTGCCCCCCCTCAGTATTTTGAGAAAAAAAAGACAATTTCGATGTAAGCACTATATTGTTGAGCAAAATGAAATCTGTTTTTGAAAAATTAAGGCGCAAAAATAACGATTGATTGCAGAATCTGTTGCTTTTGTTTGGTTATTCGTTATTCGTAATTGGTTATCCGTTATCCGTTAATGGTTATTCGTACTCGTTATCCACCGAATTACGAGTAACGAATAACCATTAACGGATAACGAATAACGAACATTGGGCATTTTTTTTAATATTTATTTTGCCCAATTCTTTAAAGTTCCTATTTTGCATCAAAATATTGTTTTTCAAGCAACTAAGACATTAAAACGCTTCATTAATGAATGAGCGTTTTTGAAAATCACATAAATGGCGATTCATTCGCTTTAATATTTTAATCTTATAAAACATAAGAATTAGGTATGAGATTAAACCGAACTCTACTCATTATGGCTCTTGCACTCCCCCTCTCCGAAGGAGTCCTATCGGACAGATTGGCGGCACAAGACATCCACTTTACACAGTTTCAATATGTGCCACTCTCTGTTAACCCTGCACAAACGGGGCTTTTTGCTGGCACATTCCGCATCAGCGGACTTTACCGCAGTCAATGGTATGGGGGTGGAACTGGTACAGTTAAAAACGGCTATCAAACCCCTGTTTTGCACATTGACCTACCCATTAAAGGTTTTCGGAAGCAAGACTGGATTGGCGTTGGCGTTAATTTACATCAAGATAAAACAGGTGTTGGTGTTTTGACCAATAGTTTGGCGGGCTTCAATGGCGCATACCATATTGGTTTGGACAATAAAGCAACGAATGTGTTGTCATTTGGCGTTCAGTATGGTCTTATTTCACGTCGGGTTGATGCCGATAAATTGCGTTTTGCAGATGGTATTCTTAGCCCCACCGGTACAAGTTTAGATGTGCGGAATATTGATACCAAAGGCAAATCGTACAGCGATTTCAGTATTGGCGCAAATTTTAGGAGTGTTTTAGACCCTAAAACGAAGAATACCCTCAATATTGGTGTGTCTGTTGAGCATTTGCTTGGACCGAAGTACAACCTTATCTCGACGACAATTTCCAAATTGCCTACACGTTTTAATTTGTATGGTATGGTTGATTTGTCTTTGACAAAGCAAATTTCGTTGCAACCTGCCGTTATCCTACGTACAGCAGGTGGTCAAACAGAAACGATGGCACAGGCTATGGTTGGTTTCAAATTAGACCCGAAAAAGAATACCGTATTTAAAGGCGGTTTGGGTTATCGTTTGGGTGATGCAGTACAAGCACTGTTGGGCGTTGAATTGGGTGATTTGCGTGTCGGTGCTTCTTACGATTTGACGACTTCAAGTTTGCGCAGTAATTCAAGTATCAGAGATGGTTTTGAAATAGCGATTGGTTATGTAGGTAAAATATTCAAAAAGCCGAATCCACCAGCGACCATTCTTTGTCCGAAATACTAAAAAATATAAATAATGAAGTATGAATGATGAAGTATGAATGGTAAAAAGCTCAATTCAGCTATTTCATCATTTATCATTCATCATTTATCATTCATCATTTATTTACATCAACTCAAAATTATTTTTCAAAAATGAAAATTAAAAATATCTTTTTACTCGTGCTTATACTGAGGGGTGTCTCAACGATTGTTGCACAGCCCTTGAATGCGAGTCGTCCTGAATATATTTTGCAAGTTGCCGATACGAAATTTGAAGAAAAGGACTACTTCACGGCACTTGAATGGTACACGAAGTATTATGACGAAACGAAAGACCGTTCTGCCGTTTATAAAATGGGTTTGGCGAATATGTACCTTCGGGACTATGCCAGAGCCGAGCAAAATTTCTCGCGTGCTATGTCGCGTGATAAAAAATCGTCAGGCGAAGTCAATCCTGATGCGCAGTTTTACTACGGTATGATGCTCAAAATGAATGAAAAGTACGACGAGGCACTGGTCACATTAGAAGAGTACATCGCTTCGTCAACGGATGAAGGCAAAAAGACTTTGGCGAAATCGGAACTTGAAGGTGCACGTTTGGCGATGCGCATGAAGGAAAATCCACAACTTTTGCTTGAAAATATACCTGGAAAAGTCAATACGCCCAACGCTGAATACTCCCCCTCAGTAACGAGCGATGGCGAGGCACTTTATTTTGCCGCTATGCGCAACGGTAAAGTGACGATTTTGAACGGTAAAGAAGGTGATTATTTTGCCAAAATATACAAGTCAACTAAAAAGACAGATGGTGCTTGGGATGCTCCCGAAGCTCTTGGTGGAGAAGTGAATCGCCTCGGTGTGCATCAAGGCAATGTGAGTATCACAGCAGATAGTAAAACGATGTATTTTACACGTTTTGCTATGTCGGGAAATGATATTGGTGAATCAAAAATTTATTATTCGACACGTTCAGGCGACAATTGGGGTGCCGGCAACGAGGTGAAAGGCGTCAATGGTGCCTGGATAGCGAAACACCCTTGTTTGGGTGAGATGTATGGGAAACCTGCTTTGTTTTTTGTCACAAATATGGAAGGCTCGAAAGGCGGTTTTGACATTTATTATGCCAACCTTATCAGTGAAGGCGAGTTCAGTGCGCCAGTCAATTTAGGTGCAGTCATCAACACAGTGGGTGATGATGTCACCCCTTTTTACAAAAATGGGTTGCTGTATTTTAGCTCAAATGGGCATACAAATATTGGTGGCTTAGATATTTTTAAATCACAATGGAACGGTGCGGAATGGTCAGTACCTGAAAACATGGGTAAAGGTTATAACTCATCGGCAGACGATACTTATTATGCAACAGACGATGCTGGGAATGCTTTTTTTACGTCAAATCGTCCTGGTCCACGTTCTTTGAAAGGAAAAACGTGTTGTGACGATATTTATACTGTTAAAAAAGAGCCTGTTATCATTACAGTTAATATTGATGTTGTTGATTCTAAAACGAATAAACCATTGAAAGGCAATAGTTTTGACATCACAAATCGCTCGATGAAAGGGACACCGACTAAAAAAACGGCGGATGTTTACATTGAAACCATACCTTCGAAAACGTCTTATTTAGCCATTATCAGTAAGCCTGGTTACTTCAACGATACGCTTGAATACAGTTCAGTTGACATTGATAAGTCAACGACAATCAAAAAAACGGCTCGATTAGTTCCCGTGCCGAATGTTGTGATTTCATTGAAAGCGACAACAGAAACAGGAGGAAAGCCTTTAATAGGTGTTAACTATGTCTTAGCAGAAGCAGGTTCAACAAAGGCAGATGGCAAAACAAGTGATATTTATACGTCTATTTTGACAAAAGAAAAAACCTATCGTTTGATTGCTTCCAAAGCGGGTTATACGTCTGATACCGTTGTTTTTAATACAAAAGGTATCGATGTGACTACTGAAATTGAGAAATTGATGAAGTTGAAACCGAAATTAATCACTGTGAAACGCAACGAAGCGATTAAGTTGAATAATATTTTCTACAAATACGACAAATATGAGGCAACAGAAGCGCACTTAGATAACTACGATTTGGCAAAGGAATCTATGGATTATTTGTTCGATATTATGACAAAATACAGTGATATGGTCATTGAATTGAGTTCTCATACGGACTCACGTGGTACGGATGATTACAATATGAAGCTGTCGCAACGTCGTGCAGATGGTGTCAAAAAGTATTTAGTGGATAAAGGTATTCCTGAAAACCGCATCGTGGCAAAAGGTTATGGTGAAACGCAATTGGTGAATAATTGCGGTAATGGCGCAAAATGTAGTGACGAAGAACATTTGGCAAATCGTCGTACAGAGTTCAAGATTTTGAGTGGTCCAACGTCTATTGAAGTCATAGAACAGCAGCCTGCTAAGAATTAAAGGAGTGAAAAAATATTGATAATTTTAGGGTATCTCATTTTATAGTGAGATACCCTATTTTTATTTGTGTAACACATGTTTATACATTATTTTTTTTAGTGAACAATACGTTAAACATTTAAAAGTTTTTGGATTCTATTACTGAGGGGGTTACTTTTGAATGCTACGCAACCAAAGTATAAAAAAATCCGTTTTAATAAGCAGCGTTTAAACCCAGTAACACACATTTTGACAGCATAATGCACATGATATTGATACGAAAAATTACACATTTATTCATCGCTTGTATTGCTTTTCTACAGCTTGGCATGAGCCAAAACATAACGATCAAAGGAAAAGTTATTGATGCAGATACAAAAGAGACCTTACCCTTTTGCCGTATTGTTGCAGAAGGTACAACGGTTAATGTTGCCAGTGATATAGATGGTAATTTTGATATTACACTGCCTACCCCTGCCAAGTTTCTGACTGCTTCGATGATTGGCTACGATACTTTGCGCCGTAAATTGAGTGATGCCGCAGAGCAAGAGATTATTTTTGAACTCAAAGCAAGCGACCAAACGCTAATGGAGGTCGTCATTTTTGCAGGCGAAAACCCTTCTCATCGCATTGTTAAAGGCATAATAAAAAACAAACCCATCAATCGGCCAAGTCAACTGCCTCATTATCAGTGCGAAACATATACAAAAACAGAGTTTGATTTGGTGAATATCAGCGAGAAAGTACAGAAAAGCCGCGCCATGAAACCTTTCCGTTTTGTGTTTGACAATATAGATTCAACTTCTGACGAGAAGGTTTTTTTACCTGTTTATATGGTTGAAACGATTGCAGACAACTTCCATACTGAGGGGTCTGACAAACTGCAAAGTATTCCAAAAGCTGAAAAAGTAGCGGGCGACCCCAATGAAAGTTTCATCGCGACAATCAGAAACATGCAAAACGATTTTGATGTTTATGACGATTGGATATATGTGCTTGAAAAGCCTTTTATCAGTCCTTTTGGCTCGTCGGGTTTGTTTTTTTATGAATATTATATTTCAGATAGTACGATTGCCAACGATGGCATAAAAAAGTACACCATTCGTTTTAAGCCACGCCGCAAGCAGGAAAATACATTTTATGGCGATTTTGTGGTCGAAGACAGCACTTTTGCCATCGAGAAAACGAATATGCGTATGTCGCCCGATGTGAATATCAACCTCATCAATCGCATCATTTTGTTCCAATCTTTTGAAAAAAACAAGTCAGATACTGAGGGGTATCGTTGGTTGCCCGAAAAGTCCAAAATGATATTGGATTTTCACATTACGCCTAAATCACCAGGCATGATTGGTCGTAAAACCATCATTTTCAAGGATTTTCATTTCAGCGAAGACAGTGTTAAGCAAAATTTACCTTCCAAAAAAGCCACAGAACCGACCCATGCACAACTGCACCGAGACAATGCTTTTTGGGAAAAAGCACGTCCAGAAATACTGACCAAAAACGAAGCATCGGTCTATAAAATGATTGATAGTTTTATTAATGTACCCGTTTATAGGACTTATGTAGATATTATCAATACCGTTGTCGGCGGTTATAAAGAGTTTGGACCCATTGAATTAGGTACTTATTTTTCAATGTATTCTTATAATCCCGTTGAAGGTTCACGTGTACGTTTAGGTGCGCGGACGACACCTGATTTTAGTCAAAAAGTGCGTTTTGGTGGATTTGGTGCTTATGGTTTTAAAGATAAAGAGTGGAAATATGGGGCTAATGTGGAGTGGATTCCTCGACGTGACCCACGTTCCCTTGTCGGTGCGGCTTACACCAAAGATGTGAGTTCAAAAAGCGCGAGTTCGGAGGCGATAAATCTGAATGATGCGAATTTTTTAACGGGTTTTTATCGCCGCCCTGTTTTGCAAAAACTGATGGCAGTCGAGGAATCTAAGGTCTTTTATGAACAATATCTACAAAGTGGTTGGTCGGGTCGGGTTACTTTACTCAATCGTTCGCTTGCGCCGTTTAGAACATCATCGGGCAGTGGTTTTAACTATGCTTACTTGCCAGACCCAGATGCACCTTCGGCAGTTGATACGGTTGTGAAAACAAGCGAAGCCGTGATGAAAATCCGCTATGCAAACAAGGAGGAATATATAGACGGTACGTTCAACCGTACAAAAACAGGCTTACAAAATTTTATTTTTGAAGCCCAATATACGTATGGTAAGTCAGGTAATCCTTACCATAAATTTGAAGTGGGCATCAGTGGTTATTTCGATATTAACCCAATCGGGCGTACCAATTATCAGATAAATGGCGGCAAAACATACGGAAAAGCCTCGTTTTTACTCCTTCATTTAGCTGAAGGCAATGAGTCCTATTCCTACGAAACGTCTTCTTTTAATGGTATGAATCGCTTTGAATTTGTCGGCGACGTATATGGCAGCCTTGTTGTGACACACCACTTCCAAGGTTTGTTTTTGAATAAAATTCCTTTGATTCGTAAACTCAATTGGCGTGAAGTTGTGACTTTTAAAGCTTTTACAGCCAATATGTCCGCAACAAATCGGGCAGCCAATCGGCTCAATGAGTTTGATATTGGATCTGTTAGTCGCTCAAATTATGCAGGTTTTAGAGTGCCTTCTGCTTTGCCTTATATGGAGGTAAGTGTGGGCATTGAAAATATTTTTAAAGTCTTGCGCATTGATGGTGTTTGGCGGCTTAACTATTTAGACAATCCAGAAGCGGCACGTTTTGCTTTGCATTTGGGTTTTGATTTTCATTTTTGAGTCGTTTATATGACCCCTCAGTATTTTGTTCAAAAACGTAACAAATTCGTTAGAATTTGTTACGTTTTTGTATAAATATCCCAACCTATTTCACCACCACAGTACTTGCCTCTGGCGATAGAATAGAGACATTACCTGCTTCATCTTCAACTTCAATTCGGAAATAATAAGTCGTCCCTGATTTTAGATTTGGCGGTGTATAAACACCTGCTTTACCACTCGGATTGGTAAAATTAATATTTTTGATGCCCGTTGAATTTTTAGTCACCCCAGGTGTCGTACCCCAATACAAATTGTATTTCTTAAAATAAACATTCAAGGGAAAACTAACTTCAGGCGTACCTGTTTTTGTAGAAACCGTAAGTGCGGGTGGTGTGAGAACAACAATAGAAGAAAATGAAACGGCTCTGAAATTACCAATCGTGCCGCCTCCAAAATTTGAAACAGGATTATAAGGCGTTTGAGAAGCCACACTCACCAAACCACGGACGATTTTTTCGTACATATTGTAATAATCATAAGTCAATTTATCAATTTCAGAGGCTCTAAAAACGGTGTATTCGTTTGCCGCTGGGCTGGTGGTTGGGTTCATTAAACGCAAGCCTTCGTTGGCATTGACAACTCATCGTCATCAATGCCTCAATCAATTCTAACATCATGTACACCATTGCGCCACCATTGAAAAAGATAACGGTTGCGTGTATTTGAAGGGTCATTGACAATCCATTGTTCATCATAACTTACGTACTCGATGCCTAATTTTACGAATTTTAGCTCATTCACCCAAGCAGATTGATACCCTGGTGCCTTAAACATGGTCGAAGTGGCGGTATAAGTTTTTCCATTTACCTCGATGGTCATGGTGTATGTTTTGTTAACCTCACCAACAATATTACTACCATAGTAGATACCATTGCCTGCATATTTGAATTCTTCTTGTTGACCATTATTTGAGGTCAACTTAACCTTAGCATTTTTTTCATACGGGATAGGTGTCGTGATGCTGGTATCAATATCCAAAGAATAGCTCAATTGAACCCATGCTTTTTGATCTTTTTCTATCTGACCATTGATGACCAAAACGGTTGGAACATTATCGACATTAACCCCAAGTGGTACAATGGCATCTTTGGAACCATCGCATGAAGCCAAAAAACAAACGCTTAAAAGGAGTAGGATTTTGCCAACTAAACTGTTTTGTACGATTATATTTTTCATATTTGACTGTTTTTAAATTGAATTTTGTTAATCAACAATAAAGATTTTTGAAAATAGACCCCCTC
>JAYSQG010000306.1:0-16537 GCA_043721685.1 Saprospiraceae bacterium
GTTGAAATGAGCTTGATTTCCAATCCTTTTTATCTGTTGCAAAGAAACGTGGTAAATTCTCTTTTAGTTTTTTTTCAACTATTTTACCAAATTTTTCTATATTATCTTTTAAATTAAAAACTATTGGGTTTTCATTTATGTCATAGTAAAAATCAGAATCTATCGAATTCCCTTTTGGTGCTTTTTCTGATTCATAAATAGCTAAATTATCTCTAATTCCACTTTCACTATTCAATCCATAAATGGTATAAGCCAAATAAGTCTTTCCCGAATTATTTTCACCTGTAAAAATAAGCAAGTCTTTGCTAAGGTCAACCTCCGCATGAGACACTACGCCTAAGTTTTTAACAGTTAATTTCATGTTATATGATATTTTTGATTTAAAAAACACCCCTCAGTATAAAAGGCTTAAAAAGACAAATTTAGGCAAAAACAAGATGCTACATAGTTTATAGGCAAAAAAAAAGCCACTACTAAAATTATTAGTAGTGGCTTCTATTGATTTACAGACTATTAGAATTTAACGTGCAAACGAAACTGCCCGTTTTTCCCGAATAACCGTTACTTTTATCTGTCCTGGATACTGCATTGTATCTTGTATTTTCTGCGAAATCATAAACGACAAATCGTCTGCAAATTGGTCACTGACTTTATCACTTTCAACAATTACACGTAACTCACGACCCGCTTGCATCGCATACGCTTTTTGAACGCCATCGTGTGCCAAAGCTAATTCTTCCAACTCATTGATGCGTTTGAGGTACGATTCCAAAATCTCACGACGTGCGCCAGGACGTGCGCCAGAAATAGCATCACAAGCCTGTACAATCGGTGAAATAATGTTATTCATCTCGATCTCATCATGATGCGCGCCGACTGCATTGACAACGGGCGCTGATTCGTTGAACTTTTCGCAGAGCTGCATACCCAAAATGGCGTGCGACAATTCCGTTTGTTCATCAGGCACTTTGCCGATGTCGTGGAGTAAGCCAGCCCGTTTTGCCAATTTGATTTGTTTGGCATTCAAGCCCAATTCTGCCGCCATCAGCGAACAAAGATTGGCTGTTTCAATCGAGTGCTTCAACAAATTTTGACCATACGATGAACGGTAGCGCATACGACCTACCATACGCACCAAATCAGGCGACAAACCGTGAATATCGAGGTCTATGACCGTCCTTTCACCAATTTCGACGATTTGCTCCTCCAATTGTTTTTTGGTTTTAGCCACCACTTCCTCAATTCTCGCAGGGTGAATGCGACCATCTGTGACCAATTTTTTCAAAGCCAAACGAGCAATTTCACGTCTAACAGGGTCAAACGACGAAATAACAATCGCTTCGGGCGTATCGTCCACGATGATTTCGGCACCTGTTGCCGCTTCAAGGGCGCGAATATTTCGACCTTCACGACCGATGATTTGCCCCTTCATTTCGTCACTTTCAAGATTGAAAACCGAAACAGTGTTTTCAATCGCAAACTCCGCACTCATGCGTTGGATAGATTGAATGACGATTTTTTTCGCTTCTTTATTGGCATTGGCTTGCGCCAACGAAACGATTTCGCGAGTCAAAATCATGGCTTCATTTTCAGCTTTACCTTTGACCGCAATCAAAATTTGCTCTTTTGCTTCTGCTTCTGTCATAGCAGCAACACGCTCCAATTCTCTGATTCTCAACTCATTAGCCGCATCTAAGTCTTCCTTACGTTTTGAAACAATCACTAATTGTTTGTTCAAGTTTTCACGAATACTTTCGACTTCTTGCACACGGCTTTCGAGTTCAAGCTGTTCTTTTTTAAGCTCTTCAAGCGCTTTTTTATGAGCCGTTTGATGTGTTTCTATTTGCGTTTTCAAAGCTGTTTCCTTTGCAGAAACCTCAATTTCACGCTCTTTTAATTCAATCAGTTCTTTTGATTTTTTAGAATCAAAATCTGATTTCATTTGATTGAACCGTTCTCGCGCTTCTTGAATTTTCTGATTTTTAATTTGTTCATTCTTAATTTCAGATTTTTCAAGGATGTTCGACGCTTTTGATTCTGCTTCAGCAACAATGCGTTGCGCTGTAAATTTGGCATCTTTAAGGCTCAAATCGGCGTTTTTATTCGCTTCATCTATCAATGATTGGGCTGCTTGGGTATTTTTCGAACCCATTAGCCGCATCATGAAGAAGCCGATGCCGCCGCCTGCCAAAAGACCTACTATTGCACCTACTATTGTTTCCATATTAAACCATCGGTGATTTTTATATTTGAATAATGAATGTGTATGTACCACTCAAAGCCATTGCTTTGAGATTTCGTTGTTCGGTTTGGTTATTGGTTATTAGGGATTGGTTATTTGTTGACCAATAAAAAATCCCTAATAACCATTAACAAGTTACGAATTTACCAAAGAGGAAAGCAGAGAATCAAGATGAGATAAGCGGTCAGAAAGTTGCGGGTCAGTGGTTGGCTCGGCAACGGGAGCGGGTTGTGCAAGCGTTGCTTGTGCTTTATGCAAGTCCACAGAGCAGGTCAAAAGAGCCATAGAAAGCCAGTCTTGACGGTCTTTACGTGGATAAGTGTTCTGGAAAAGTGCGATTTTATCGTTCACTTCCTTGACGATACGGCGGATAATAGGCTCGTCGCCCTCTTTTATTTTTAGAGGGTACGGGCGACCCGCAATGATCACGGTTATGTTATTCGTCGAATCCGACATCGTCAATACTTTACTTTTGCAACCACCCAATACATTCGTCAATATCTGTTATGTATTGGTCAATTTCTTTTCTTAAATCTTCTTGTCGCTCCTGCGCCACTTTTTCTTTCGCCTCTTGTGTTGTTGATTGTGTTTTGAGATAGCTTAATTCACTTTCTCTCATCAACAAATCTGTTTGCAAAACTCGGTTTTCTTCTGTTAGTTGCCGAGTTTGCTTTGTCAAAATAGCATTTTCCCGCTCCAATTTTTCCAATTTGGCTTTCAATAGCCGAACACTTTGTTCTATATTATCGAGCGTACGGGTCAATGCTGTCACGATTGTTTTATTTTAAGTTAATGCTTATATAAACAGTTTTTCTTTCAAACCAAAAGCATAAAACAATATCTTTATTCTAATACTTAAATACTGATCCAAAGGATTCCTTCGGAAGGGGGTATATAATTTTATTAAAAACGGCTTTATAACAAACTTTGTTTCGTTAACAAGTTTTGATACAGCCGCAAATATAGACTTTTAATTTTTTGATACGCTAAAAATGGTATTTTTTATCAAAATACAAGTTCAAACCTCAGTCATAAATACTATTTTGTCCTTAAAGAGGCTTTAAACAATCAGGACATAATTCGTTGATGTCCACTTCGTGGGCGATTAAGTAATCTTGATGTTCTGGATTTTCGAAAAATTGCCAATCTGAATCAGTTGCATTATGTATTGTCACAGGTTTGAATTGACTATTTAAAGCGACTTTTAAAAACTTCAAGTCAGATGGGTCAAAGCCGCTAAAAGTCGTAGGGAGTTCAATATCCTCAATATCTACTTGCTCAAAAATATCTTCATAACCACGTCGGTCATGTAGCCACTTCAAAAACATATCTCCTATGTGCGGCTGTCCTTTTAAATTTGCATAAGTTTTGTATTCTAAAAAGATAGATTCATTGGCATCCATCGAAACACGCCTTGGGTTACGTGTAAAATCATACAAAAATTGTCGGCAAGTCGCACAACACTCTTCACCCGATATATGATTAGGGTCATTGGCAACAGCAATGATATTTGTTTCAATCACATTACTTGCCATTCAATTTCGCTTTTTTCTTACGTTCTGCAATAGCTTCTGACATCTGAAATACTTCTGACATTTCGTCTCCGAAAAAATTATCAGGCCAATTTTTGATATTTCCAAACTCATCAAGTTGCAAATCACGCAATTCTGAATAGCCTTCTTTGATTTCACAGAAATACAAAGCCGCCTCGTCGCTACTAAATTTTTCCTGTGCAATACGTAATTGTAACCGTCGCAACAAATGTTCGCTATGACTTTCCAATATGATTTGAACACCTCTTTTTTGAATAGCATCAATAAAAACATCTGCTAAACCAGCTTGAACTCGTGGATGCAAATGAATTTCAGGTTGTTCCATCAATAAAATTGACCCTTTCGGTGTATAATAGCACATTGTCAAAACAGGCAAAATTTGAGAAACACCAAAACCAACATCGGTCAACAAAACATAAGGGCTTTTTTCTGTCTGCCGCACACGCACTTCAAACAAACGCCCCCCCTCAGTAATGGAATCAATTTTGAAGTCTTGAATTAGTCCTAAGTCACGTAACCATTTTGCTAAATAAGTTTCAAGGCTATAACTTGTTCCTTCATTGTCTTCAATAGTTTCATTTTCTGTTCTTGCATTTAAAATAACTCCAACAAAATACTCTCCGCGAGAACCTATTTGAGAGCGAAATTCTTGAATATAAGTTCGTTTCGGATATTCTCTAAGTGGACCTAAATAATGAATTCCTTTGAACAAAATTTCTAAGCCCATAGAACCATCACCACGTATAATATCATCCGGTACACTATAAAAATGTTCTGGTTTCCCTATTCCAATCAATTTTTCCCTACTCAAACTAGATTGAAAAATATAGATTTTCTCATCACGAGTTAATGAATAAAACTCCTCGTCTAATTGATAATAATACTTATAGAAATCAAGCAGAATCTTGTCATTTTCATCTAAGCTTAACTGACAATCAAAAGTACACGGAACGAGTACCAAACCACTATTACCTAATTGCACAGCTTCATAATCAATTGAAAACTTTAAAGACTGGTTTGTATCAAAGTTTGAAACCATATCCCTAAACGTCCCCAACTCCACATAATTTCCATTCAAATTCAAAACCAAAGCCCTATCCGACGACTCAACCGTTTGCTTCAACATGAGTAAAAATTGCAAAATACTCGTCTTACCAGAGCTATTCGCACCGAACAGTCCAGTTAAAGGTGCAAGACGCATATCTGCTTTTTTCCAAGCCTTGAAATTCTCCAATTGAAGTCTGTGAAACATTGGTTTAATATTTTTATTAAAGCTACGAATTACTTTTTTCTTTTCAAAACCGTCTTCACCGCCGCCACTACATCCGCAACGCCCAAGCCATATTTGTCCATCAATTCCATAGGCTTGCCAGATTCACCAAATGAATCATTGACCGCCACAAACTCCTGTGGTGTCGGCATCAATCTGCCCAAAAGTTCAGCCACAGCACCGCCTAAACCGCCGTTGCGTTGGTGTTCCTCTGCCGTTACGACTGCACCTGTCTTTTTAACAGATGCTAAAATCGCTTTTTCATCCAATGGTTTTATCGTATGAATATTAAGAATTTCACAACTAATGCCTTCACTTGCCAATTGTTTTGCCGCTTCAATGCTGTTCCAAACCAAATGACCTGTTGCCAAAATCGTCACGTCGCTACCCTTCGTCATCGGCAAAGCCTTACCAATCACAAAAGGCATCCCCTCAGTAAAAATAGGCCAAACAGGGCGACCGAAACGCAAATAAACAGGTCCATTATGTTTTGCAATGGCTAATGTCGCAGCTTTCGTTTGCGCATAATCGCAAGGGTTGATAACCGTCATGCCCGGCAACATCCGCATCATACCTAAGTCTTCAAGAATTTGGTGTGTCGCACCGTCTTCACCCAACGTTACGCCTGCATGAGAAGCACATATTTTCACATTCTTATGCGAATAAGCCACAGATTGACGTATTTGGTCATACACGCGACCTGTCGAAAAGTTAGCAAAAGTCGTCGTAAACGGTATTTTTCCTGCGATTGCCAAACCTGCCGCAATGCCTATCATATTTGCTTCTGCGATACCCACTTGAACAAATTGTTTAGGCAATTCCTTAATCAATCCATCGAGTTTCATAGACCCAGCAAGGTCTGCGGTAAGTGCTACAATGTTCGGGTTTTCTCTTGCGGCTTCCAAAATGCCGTCGCCAAAGCCACTGCGCGTATCTTTTTTACCTGTGACTTGGATGTGGTCGAATGTTGTCATTATTTATTAAATTTGAATTATTTATGTCTGATAATGTATTCTTTTCAAATAACCCCCTCAGTATGAGGGCGCAAAAATGGTTGAAATTTGATAATTTTCGGCAATTATTGTGGTTTTTATTTAAAATGCCGTAAAGTTAGTTTAAAAACTAAACAAACTATTCAACTTTATTAATAAAAACTTTCTCTCCATTTTAAATTGTAACAAAGCGGTCTAACCTATATTTGTCGCTTAAAATGTCTTACTTTAAAAAATGAATCGCAACCTAAAATTTGGCGGCATCGCCGTCTCCCTCATCATCATCGCTTTTTGTGGTTACACCATGTCTCAACGCCCGCTTTGGTCGTGGTGGACAATGCCCCTTTTACTTGCTGTTTGGGCCTTGATTGTTTTTATTTTTGAAAAAAAATACAATACCCGTTGGCTGTTGCTCTCGACATTGAGTGGTATAATGCTGACATTGGGCTTTCCTATTTCACCATTGACCGCCCTCATGTTTGTCGGTTTTGTCCCTCTTTTGATGGTTCAAAAGGAAATTTCGGAGCAGAACTTTGTCATTGCGAGGAACGAAGCAAACAAGGGGGGGAAAAAACACGGCATCATCAAATATGCTTTCAATGCCTTTATCATTTGGAATATAGGCTCTACTTTTTGGGTCTGCAATGCAGGTTTGATAGCAGGTATGTTGGCTAATTACTTAAATACACTGTTTATGGCGTGGGCGTTCTGGGCATTCCATAAAACGGCTGAAATACTGAGGGGGGGCAAAACACGTCCTTTGCCGAGCTTTCAACATGCGCTTATTTTCATCGCGTATTGGTTGGGTTGGGAATTTCTGCACCTCAATTGGGAGTTGTCATGGCCTTGGTTGACGCTCGGCAATGCCTTTGCGCAAAAGCCTGAATGGGTACAATGGTATGAATACACTGGCGTTTTTGGCGGTTCTTTATGGATTTTGGTCTTGAATGTTCTTATTTTTAAAATAACATCAAAAGCCATTTATGAAAAAAAACGGGCAACACAATTGACTTGGGCAGCCCTTTTGATCTTAGCTGTGCCCATCGTTTTATCCCAAATCACTTACGCAAGTTGGGCAGAAAAAAGCAATAATAAAAGAACAGAACACTTCGCGGATGTCGTTGTCGTGCAACCGAACTATGAGCCGCACTATGAAAAATTTGATGTGCCATGGTATGACCAGTTTCAAAAATTTCGAAAATTGGCTGTTCAAAAATTAGATTCTACGACAGATTACCTTGTTTTTCCTGAAACGAGCTTCGATTTTCACAATGTTGACCATTTTGGCGAGAGACCAGAGGTGAGAGAATGGCAGAATTTTGTCAATCGTTACCCTAAACTAAACTTGATTATGGGCATTGATGCCCTGAAAATTTATGCGCAATATGTAATGAAAAAGCCTGAAGGCTTGCCCAAGACCGTCAGAGAGTTTGACAATCGGGACGGTACGATAACTTATTGGGAAAACTACAATGCTTCCACTCAAATGGTTGCTGATACTGGAAAAGCCGAAAATGCTGAGGGGTGGCGTTTGCCCATTTACAAAAAATCAAAACTTGTTCCGGGCCCTGAAATTCTGCCTTATGGCTTTCTTTTGGGTTGGGCAAAACCTTTGTTTCGACAATTTGGCGGCACTGTTGGCGGCTTAGGTATGCAAGCAGAACGCACTGTTTTTCGTTCAAAAGACAGTACAAAAGCAGTTGGCACTGCGATTTGTTATGAGTCCATTTATGGTGATTACTGCCGTGGTTATGTCTTAGCAGGTGCGCAAGCCTTGTTTGTGGTGACAAATGACGGTTGGTGGGACAATACGCCAGGGTATCAGCAGCATCAAAAATTTGCTTCGCTGCGGGCTATTGAGTTGCGACGTGAAGTTGTTCGGTCGGCGAATACAGGCACAAGTTGCTTCGTCAATATGCGCGGCGATGTGGAACAACCAACGGCTTATGGAACAGATTCGGTGATTTCGCAGCGCATCGCCTTGAGTGATGATTTGACTTTTTATGCTCAATATGGCGATTTGTTAGGGTGGTTAGCCGCTGGTTCAGCTTTGAGTTTATTGGCTATATGGTTGTTTAAGTCGTTTGTAAACCGTTGGAAATCAAGTAAAAAGAGTAACAAAGACTAATTCTTAGTGGATTTATACGTATCGGATATTTTTAAAATATCCGATACGTCTCTTTTAAATTCAATGCTTGGATTCTAAATAATGTTGCTTCAAGATGTCTTCGCCAAAGTCATTGCCTTTTTTCCTCAAAATGGCGTGGATGTGGTTGCCGTCGTTCTCAAAACCAACGTTGTCGTATTCAATCAAAAAATCGGGACCATTGATGATATAGTAATGTGGTTTGTTGTTTTCGAGACTTCCAATCCATGCAAAATAGACGTTTTCTATGCCCGATTTGATGATTTTATCTAAGAGTTGGTGCGCTTTTTCGTGTTCAAAATTGTGCGTATATTCCTGAATCAGCAATTTGAGCATCGTTATTTGTGTCTCATCAAATTCCTTTGCTGCAATACCGTAATAGTTCGTAATACGTTGACTGCCTTGTGGAGAAGTGATGATGTCTTTTGGTACAGCTTGTTTGAGAATTGCCTTCGATTGTTGGGCACCTGAAAGAGCATTAATGAGCATAAAACCATAGTCTTCCTCTTTACTCAATACCCTTAAACCCGAATATTTTCCAAATTTAACCTCCGAAGGGTCTGTTCCAATAAAATAGGGCGACATAGTGATATTTTGTCCACTTGAAGCGAAGGCTGTCATCAAAGGCGTACACCGTCTTTTTTAACTCTTCTTGATTGAGCGTATTGAGAAATTGATTGGTTGATGCCACCAATATTTTACTCGATTGAGCAAAAACGACGTTGCCAAATAGGAGTAAAGCGATAAAGGTTACTGTTTTCATGATGTTTTAGTTAAAATTCAGATAAAATACTGAGGGGGTACTGATCACTTTATTTTAGGCGCATCCATTTTAGCACCGCCTTGATTCAATACTAATTTTATTACTTTTCCTGCATCGTCTTTGAAAAATTCAATTTGCGCAGCGACTACTTTCAAGAAAAATTTGGTTTCCGTTTCGGCAAATAATTCGTTTTTACCTTGTCCTGTCGCTTGAGCAAAAAGTTGATTTTTCTCTTTTGTAATTGAAAGAATAAATTTAGGAGACAGTTCGTAGTCGCCCACATATTTTTCTAAGATATTGTCATCCACTTGAATTTCCACAATCGTCGGAATTGGCTTATTGGTTTTGTTCCATGTTTCATTTCCTTGCCGACCTTTCACGATTAATTTATCAATTATCTCTGCTCCGTTTTTACTGAATTCAAGTGTTGTGACCGCATTTTCAAAGAAAAACATATCTTTTTGATAAGGTTTAACTTTGAATTTTGTATTTCTACCTCTTTGCGAATACAGTTGATTGTCAGTGAAAGAGATGATGCGCAACTCATCGCTGCCGTCCTTTTCATACACGCCTGTGTAGCTTTCCAAAAGAGCATTGTCCAACTTAATTTCTTTATATTCGTAGGGTTTTCCAATGGTTAAAGCGGCTATTTTAGAAGAAACTTCGTCGGGTGAATTACAACCGCAATTGGAAAAAACGGCGACAAAGACATCTTCTTTGGGTAAATAAATGCCCATTGTCAAAAAGCCATTGATGCCACCACCATGTTCAATGGATGGACTTTCTTGAACATTGCCCAAAGACCAGCCGTAGCCATAGGTTGTCGCTTTGCCATCAGACAATTTGTAGGGTATAAAGGCTTTATCAAGGCTTTCTTTTTTTACTAATTTATAGGCATGAACGGCTTGATGCCATTTGAATAAATCTTCAACTGTGGACTGAATCGAACCCGCCGAATAGGGCAAAGTCATACTCAAAGGTTCTGCATTCTCAAAGCCTTTATCGTTTTTACCGTAAGCAGAAGCCCTATTTTTGATGATTTTTGAATCACTGCCATAGTAGGAATTCGTCATACCCAACGGTTTAAAAATAACCTCTTCAAGATATTGAGGATAGGTTTTGCCCGATACCTTTTCGATGATATAACCCAGTAAAAAATATCCTGAATTGTTATACATCCATTTTGTCCCGGGTGCAAAATCCATCGGTTGATTTTTGAAATGATTGATCAATTCTTCGGGTTTCATGTCTTTGCGCATGATGTCTCCGAAATCTTTCATACCCGTATAACTTTTAATACCAGAAGTATGCGTCAGCAAATGCTCAATCGTGATTTTATGCCCATGTGTCGGATAATCGGGAATAAACTTAGTGATGTCGTCTTGCAAGGACAATTTGCCTTGTTCCATCAATTGTAGAATGGCAACAGCCGTAAATTGCTTGGTAATTGAGCCAATTCTAAAAACATTGTCCGCTTGCATCGGAATATTTAATTCCAAATTAGCCATACCGAATGCTTTTTTGTAAATAATTTGACCATTTCGGGCAACCAAAGCGGCAGCACCTGTTTCATTGGTTTTGAATTGTTCGGAAAGCAATTTGTCAATCGCTGCCGTAAGTTGTTTATCATCTTTTGATTGAGCTACGGCATTGTTAAAGAATGTACAGAGTACAAATAGTGTCGTAAATAAGATGTATTTCATTTGAATTCTGTTAATTTTAGCTTAAATTTGATAAAAAAATTGTTATATACTGAGGGGTGCAATCTACTTCGTTTTTATCACAAACAGCCCTTTATCCGCATACTTAATAGCCTCTTTCAGTTTATTTTCATATAGATAGTAGTCAAGTCACGTTAAAATAGTCACTGAAATGAATAGAAAGAGCATAAGAAGGTTGCTTTTCAGTATGAAATAAATGATGCAAAACGCGATAAAAACGACTAAAAAAATAAAAAGTGCGGAATATCAAATAAACAAGTGTACATTTGCACTAACTGTAAGCAGAAGGTCTCATTTGGCAGCCTTGAGGTTTTGTAACGACATCTCCTATCTTCTAAGTTTTTCCATCCATATTCCCTCCAAAGGTTTTATGCTTTTCCTGTTTACTTTTCCTTGTATTTTTTAAATTTTCTTTTATATTTTAAATTTTTTCAGATGAATATTTTTGTTGCAAAATTAAACTACAGCACCTCAAGCGAGGCGTTGCGTGAAGCATTTGAGCAATTCGGCGAAGTCGTTTCTGCTAATGTCATTACTGACCGTGAAACTGGTCGCTCTAAAGGCTACGGCTTTGTAGAAATGGCTGATGACAATGACGGCGCAGCGGCTATCAATGCCCTTGATAACAGCGACTTTGACGGCAATACAATTGCAGTTAAAAAAGCTGAACCACGTGAATCTCGTGGCGGCGGCGGCGGTGGCAATCGCGGCGGTGGCGGCGGTTACGGCGGCGGCGGTGGCAATCGTGGCGGCGGTGGCGGCTACGGTGGCGGCGGTGGCGGTGGTAATCGTGGCGGCGGTGGCGGCTACGGCGGCGGCGGCGGCGGATATCGCTAGTCCTAATATACTTTAAGTATGGTGTTAATATGCCATTCTCTAAGTATAACACCATAGAAAGCACGGGTTTCAAAGCATTTATGCTTGAAATTCGTGCTTTTTTTATGTGCTATACTAGGGGGTCACTCCACCCGCCCTTTCTCCTCTACATCTGCGCGTTTCGCCGACGCTTTCATCTTTTGATTGCCAAAGTTTTGAGTCCAAGAGATTTTGAACTTGGGTTGAGTAAACTGCAAAAACGTATAGAAATACTGCTGTTGTTCAGGTAAATCCAATATCACTCTATAACGAGAGGTGTTGAAAATATTATCATAGCCAAAGCTCAATTTGCCGCCGTTTTTGTCCATCTTTTTTTGAAACCCCGCATTGACAGCACCGAATGATTTTAATTTACTAATCCCAAAGAGTCCGCCCGAATTGTAATTGCCAGAGACTTCAAATGACCAGTTTTTAGGTAAACTAAACAGTTGGGTGCTGAAGAGCGTCATTTTTGGAAATTTGACTGTTACCAAATGCCCATTATTGGTGGCACTGACTTGGCTATATACACCCGCTAAATTGACGTACATCGTCCACCATTTCACAGGGCTATAAGTCTGTCCGATGGTGAGCGCGTATGTTTGATCGCTGTTTAGATTTTGAGAAATAGATATGGAACGGTTGGTATTGGGTTCTATTTGGGTTTGAAAACGAGCGATGGGTTGGTTTTGATAGCTGTATTGTAAAGAAACGAGGGTTGTTTTGAAGCGATAATCGGCTTTCAAATTGTCAGAAATGGACGGTTGCAAAGCGGCATTGCCTGCGAAATAGGTGTAAGGGTCAACAAAAAAAGTAAAAGGTGCCAATTCATTGAACGTTGGGCGTGTGATGCGGCGGCTGTACGATAAGCCCCACGTAGCATTTTTGTTCACATCGTGTGATAGAAACAGGCTTGGAAAAAACCGACCATATTTGCGGTCAACGATATTCGGTTTTTCTAATGTACCTAAGTTAGATTGCGTATATTCGTAGCGCAAACCACCTTTAAAAGTCGTTTTTGCACTTAATTTTACTTCATACGAGGTATAAGCCGCACCAATATTTTCTTTCAAATCATAGATGGCGGTCAAAGTAGGGTCGGTTATCCACGGTGCCGTTGAAGTACGGGTTGCCACTGCCACATCGTTTTTAAATTGAGACATCACGGCTTTTATACCCATTTCTATTTTGCCTTTTTTACCCAAATTACGGACATAATCCAATTTTGATACGGCAATACTGAGGGGGGTATTTTTATCACTCCTTATCATTTGGTTTTTCAAAAATACGCCATCTCCATCTGTCCATATATTGTCATAATTGACGGGTTGATTGTTGACGAAATGCAAATAATCGGCACTAAATGACAGTATTTCGCCTTCACGAAACGTGTGCTGCATATTGACATTTGCACCAATATTTTGCCAAGTATTTACTTCGTTTACTTTAAGTTGAACAACGGTATCCAATTTTTGGTTGCTTGAAAACTGAGCGTCGGTTGTGTAACCCTTTGCCAAATGTCTCGAATAAGCCGTGACCGATGCGCCGATGGTTGTTTTTGTATTTAATTGATAATCAATACCTAATCGGGCGTTATTATTATTTTCATTCGGATGCGCTAAAGTTTTACTATCCGTTTCAACGATTTTATTGTTCAATGAAATGCGTCGATAAAAATCTGCATACTGTTGTTGACCAAAATGTACATAGTCATAACCGCCATAAACCGTCCATTTTTTATAGCGATAGTTGAGATTGAAACTGCCGTTGCCAACTGCGCCCTTGCCATAACCCGCCGACAAAGCGTAAGAACCATTTAAACCTTCGTTTTGGTTCTTTTTCAAGACAATATTGATATATCCCGCATTGCCTTCGGCATCTAAATTGGCAGGAGGTGTGGCGAGCAACTCAATTTTTTCAATCGAATTGGCACTCATACCCGCCAACATTTGAGTAGCTGCTTCGGGTGTCATGTAGTTGAGTTTGCCATTTATCATCACCACAACGCCCGCTTTGCCCGACATAGAAATGCTGTTGTCTTGACGATTGACGACGATACCTGGCGAGCGTTCCAACACATCGAGTGCGGTGCTGCCTGCGGAGGTAATTGAGTTTTCAACATTGACCACAAGGCGGTCAATCTTTTGCTCGAACAAAGGTTTTTTAGTGACAACTTCAAATGTTTTTAGGTCTGCCGTTTCATTTAATGTCGTTGTGCCTAAATCCTTTGTAGGATACTGAGGGGTCAGTTGAAAAGCGGTTGAATACTTTTTAGCAAAACCAACCATGCTTATTTCCACTAAATAGTTGCCAATAGCTGCGTTTTGAATCGCAAAGCCACCGTCTTCTCTGGCAATATCGCCTTTTACGAAAGAAGAATCTTTGGCATTGAGGAGTAAAACATTGGCATAAGGCAAGGCTTTACCTGCATTATCGGCGACTTTACCGATGATTTGCGCTTGTGCCAAAAGGGTTGACTGAACAATAAACAAAGCTGAAAGGGTAAGTACCCATGATTGAATGACTGTTTTCATTTTAATTATGATTTTTTAAGGAAGTGATAGTAACCTGTAAATAATAACATGGTTGAAAAGGTAGGGGCAACCTTTACGGTTGCCCTTCATTAAATGGTGATTTTTATTGAAAAACATTCGTTTTAGCGTGAGGGCAGCCGTAAAGACTGCCCCTACCAGAAAATAAAATGACCATCTTATTATTTTCTCATTACATAAGTGATTTTATAAAAAATAGGTGTTTATACTGAGGGGGTGTTATTTCCTTTCCAACTCAAAGGCTATCAACACATTACCCGTTTTTTCACCAAAAAAACTATATCCTGAATTGACAAATAGCATATCTTCCGAAGCAACAGGTGAAGGTCCATCAATTGAACCACCCATTCCTTTTATACCATTCACGGTTTCGAATTCTTTCATCGTATCAAAATCCCATAGAATAGTACCATTTTTAGTATCATAAGCTCGGATATGTCCATCTAACGCACCTGCCAGGGCAATATCTGAAAGAAGTAAAGGGGCTGCTGAATTGGCTTCGATACACCCTGCTTTCCCATTGCAAGAAGGCGCAGCCTGTTTCCATATAACGTCGCCATTGGAAAGATTGAGGGCATAAAGACCAGGCGCAGGTTTTACCGTAGAATCCCGCTTATCAAGTCCATGCATATTATCGGCATTGGCAACATACAACGTTTTACCATCGGTTGCCATGCCCCAATGGATGCCGCCTAATGCACCACCTTTACCAACTCTTTTTTGCCAAAGTATCTTACCCGTAGCAGGTTCAAGGGCATAAACAACGCCCGATTTTTGTCCAACAACCAATATGTCTTTTGCACTATGGACATTTTTAACTAAAATCGGTGCCATCCCGAAATCTAAATCGGGTCCAGCATTGTCAGGGCAATTGGGTTCGCCGGGGCAAGCCAAATTCCACGTATCGTGAGCAGTTGCTTGAAAATTCCAAACTAATTTACCTGTTTTTATATCAATCGCTTGAATGGCATCGCTCGTATTGGTGGGTGGGTCGGTATAGTTTTCACCCGTTCCGATATATATTAAGCCTCGTTTCGTATCAATTGTAGGGCTGCACCAAACTATTGCACCCGAAGGACCATAAAAAGGCTTACCATTTGTCTTCATACCGCTTTCTTTGGCTTCCTCGGGAATAACACGGTGTCGCCACTTGATTTCACCCGTTGTCGCATTGAGCGCAACGACTTCTCCCGAAGACGTGCAACAATCGAAGTTCGGGTCTTTACTTGCACCCACTTCAAAGGATGTAATGGGTACAATAATCGTATTTTGATAAACGGCAACTGACCCTGTATTGGCAGACTGACTATGCACACCCGCCCTTTGTTTCCAGAGTAATTTGCCTGTATTGATGTCCAAAGCATAGACATTGGTGGCAAAATCGGCAAAATAAACCCTCAACCCTTTCGTCGTTTGTGCAACCGAAATAGCCCCACGAATAGCTGCATCGCCTTTAAATTGCCAGCCAATTTTACCTGTTTTTTTATGCAAGGCATACACATCGCCAAATTGACTGCCGACTATAAGCCAGTCACCCACAACAGCGGGTTTACTCCTTACCATTGTCCCGTCTGGAAAAGCAAAAACCCATTTTTGTTTGAGTGTACCGACATTGGTACTATTAATTTTACTTTGAGCATTAAAACCTGTTCCTTCCAAATTGCCACCCCAACCTGAAACATAAGCGGGTTTTTGGGGCAGACTAAAAGGTATAAAGGCTTTTTTCGGCAAGTTGGTTTCCACCATGGCTTGGTTGGCAATAAATTGAGCCACTGCCTTTTTTTGTTCATCGGTCAAAGTCGCTGCTTGGGTTTGCATTTTACCAACGGTGATGGCTGAATAAATGGCTCTTGATGTCATGCCCGCTAATAAGCCAATACTGGGTCCACCGACTTTAACCGTTGCATTGTTGCCATGACAAACAGCACATGTGTTAATAAATACCATTTTACCCGCTTCTTTCACCTCATTTGTTAAGCCTTTTTCATTTTTAGGACTGAATTGACCATATACAGGATTTAAAAAAACGATGGTCATTAAACATATCAAAAACAAGAGTTGAGTTGATTTTTTCATTTGAATGCTTTTTTTTTAAAATTTATTTTACTGGATTGAATATCCAGTCAGCGTGGTTTTCCAAAAAACTAATTGGCTTCTTGTAAATGAGTTTGACCGATTTATTGATATTTAAAGAGTGAAAATACTGAGAGGGGCGTACAACTTCTGGAAAGTTGTACGCCTAAATAACCATTTACTTCTTCGCCGTCGCATCAGGCGGTGTCAACTTGAATCCCAATTGTGTCAAAATATACTGGTTGTCATAGTAAACACGTGAGGAGACTATCTTCCCATCCACGACATGCGATATGGTATGAAACGGAAATTTGACCGTCTTTCCATCTTGTGTAAAGCTGTAATCGCCCCATTGAGAGACCCAATTGCC
>JAYSQG010000307.1:0-22174 GCA_043721685.1 Saprospiraceae bacterium
TGTTATTTTAAAGCTGAATTGGATAAAAATCAAGCGCGCTATTTGGTGACGGCGCTACGCACCTTAGAAAAATGGCTTGATTTACTTTTCTATAAACGGTATCAGCCCTAACGGGCTTAAAATAAAACAATGCGTAACATGAGTTACTTAATCAAGCGTTTCTGCAAGTCTTCAAGCGATACGCCTTTTGTTTCAGGCATCATAAACCAGACGTAAAGGAGTTGCAACACCATCATAAAGCTGAAAAAAGCGAATATCGGTGCGCCGCCATAGGTAGAAGCGAAGTAGGGGAAAGTGCTGGCGATGATGGCCGCAAAAACCCAATGCGTCAAGCTGCCCCAAGCCATGCCCGAAGCCCGTACACTGTTCGGGAATATCTCTGAAATGAACACCCATATCACAGCACCTTGTCCGATGGCGTGTGAAGCGATGAACATGAAGATAAAATACGTTGTCATGCCGTGTCCGTTGGTATAAAAAGCATACGCGACCAACGCCAATGAGACAATATAACCAACTGAACCGATGTACATGAGCGTCTTGCGTCCCAAACGGTCTATAAAGTACCAACCTGCAATCGTGAAAACGAGATTGACCAAACCGATGCCCGCCGTTGACAACAAAGCACTCGATTGACCCAAACCTGTCATCTCAAAAATGCGTGGCGCAAAGTAAATAATGGCATTGATGCCCGATAATTGATTGAAAAAAGCAAACAAAAACGCCAATAGAATCGGTGTAGAGAACTTTTTAGAGAAAAAAGACTCTTGTACACCGGTATTATCGCCTTGTTGCGAAGCCTTTATTTCTTCAACGGCTTTGTCCACATCGGGTTCTGTGATGGCTAATACCTTTCGGGCTGTGTCTTCATCGCCTTTGCGTGTGATGAGCCAACGTGGACTTTCAGGTGTAAAGAGTACCATCGCTGAAAATACCAATGACGGCAATGCCACCACGCCCAGCATCCAACGCCAATCGTTGTCGCCACCGAATCCATCGAACAGATAGTTAGAAACATAAGCGATGAGGATACCAAAAACGATATTGAACTGAAAAGAGATGACCATACGCCCGCGATACTGAGGGGGGGCTATTTCTGAAATATAAACAGGCGCAACAACAGAAGATGCGCCAATGCTCAAACCACCAATGAAACGGAAAATCATAAACATATTGACATCTGTGGCGAAGGCTGCACCCAATGCAGAGACAAAAAAGAGGATGCCAATCCACAACAAAGTTGCTCTACGTCCGAATTTATCTGCTGGAATGCCGCCAAAGGCTGCGCCAAAGATGGTGCCGTACAAAGCCGTGCCGACAGCAAAGCCTAATTTGATGTCGCTCAAGTTCCAAAGAGCTTGAATGTCTTTTTCTGCGCCCGAAATAACGGCTGTGTCTAAACCGAAAAGGAAACCGCCGAGCCCGACGGTGATAGACCATAAGATAAGTTTATTATTCATCTTTAATTTCTGATTGTTTAGTTAATGATTCGTTTTGTGATGCGTCTTTTATATCGAGTAAAGTTGATAAAAAAAGGGAACAAATTGCTCCCTTCTTCTTGTTTTTTTATTTAATCGGCTATCGCCTTAAAAACTTCACATCATCCTTACCGATTTTGATCAGATAAATACCTCTGGGGAGGATCGAAATATCTATTTGCGCTTTAGTTTTACCATGTATGACCTGTTGACTCAACACATTAAAGATGCTGAAAGTCGCCGTCTCCTTATTCTCTAAAGTATTTTCAGGGATTTCAATGCCTATAATGGTCAAGATGCTATCCTTGACGATTTTGGGATAAACTTTCAACTTGCCCACATCGTCTTTTGATACGGAAATAACCTTTGACAAAGTAGATTTACCAATTTTGCCAATCGTGCGCAGACGATAATAATTGAGTGGCAAAGCAGCAACGTCTTTAAACTCATAAAGCGCAGCTTTGCCTTTGGCTGAAATGAAACCGAGCATATCCCAATTGTCTTCCAATGCTTTACGCCTTTCAATTAGAAACGTTTTACTGTCTTTCTCATCGCCTGTTTGCCATGATAAAGTGACTCTATGCTTTGTTTCATTGTAAAAACCAGAGAAATCAAGTAATTCAACAGCGACAAAAGGGGACTTATCATCTGTCAAAACACTTTGATGTTCTTTATTTGCAACTTGTTGCGCTTGAAGACAAGGGAAAAAGAAAGTGGTAAAAAATAACCATAAGGAAAGGTAATGGCCCGTGTTTTTATTGAATTGCATCTACGTTATTGTTTAAACAGTAAAAACCTCATTGTTAAGTCAGCCGTAAAAATAACATTTTAAATTACACCTTTTTTATCATAAGTATTTTGACAATATCACTTAGTCATAATACAGTTAACCCTTTAGTTTCTTATCACATAGAGAGATAGGATGTTTCAAATTAATTGTTTCTGGGCACTTACACGTCCACCTTTTGATAATCTATCTTTTTTAAAAACAACCTTTTACTACCTTTGTTACACTCTTTAAACTCATTGACAATTATGAAAGACAACGAAAAAGCCTATTACAGCGATGTTATCCTCATCGGCACAGGCATTATGAGCGCGACATTGGGCACATTTCTAAAAAAACTGGAGCCAGACTGGACGATGCGCATCTTTGAACGCATGGACAGAGTCGCTATGGAATCGTCGGAAGCCTGGAACAATGCAGGGACGGGGCATTCTGCCTTTTGTGAATTGAATTATACACCTGAAAATACTGAGGAAATCATTGCGCAACACCATGCAAAAGTCTATGGCAAAGCTAAAGTGGGTTCGCCGCCGATGTCTGTGCCACATCTTGATGCACGTATGATTGATGGACAACCTGCTTTGTTGTTCGGTCCTTTTGCTGGGTTTTCTACAAAGTTTCTAAAACATGGTTCGTTCCTCGATTTACCGTTTTCGGTTAAGTGGGGCAATATCATACCTTTGGTTTCGGCAGGTATTCGCAATATTCCTTTGACAAAATACCTTGTTGAACAGGTTACGCAGTCGCCCGAAGACCGTTTGGAAGCCTTGTTGGAGTATTTTCCAAACGCTCAAATGGAAGATTGGACGCTGCAACAAGCCGGGCAACGTGTGCAAGTCATCAAAAAAGATGAAAAAGAAGGCGGCGTTTTAGAATTTGGGACAGAGGTTGTTTATGCACACGATGGTTCGTTGGCAACGCTTTTAGGTGCATCGCCTGGGGCTTCTACGTCTGTTTCTATAATGCTCGATGTCTTGTCAAAATGTTTTCCCGAAGCGATGGTGACCTCAAAATGGCAGAAGAAATTGACAAAATTGATTCCGTCTTATGGTCAGTCAATTGCGAAAGACCCTGAATTGTGTCGGAAAACGAGAGCGCGGACGAGTGAAATACTAAAATTGGGTTAAATTTGCCCTTCTTCTAAGAAACATAAGTGTTATGGAACAATGATTTAGAAACTTTTTTTTTCTTATCCAACAAATCATTTATCGCTAATTGATATTGTCAAAGCACTTAACATAAAAAAAAGTCATTTTGCATAAAGGAATAGTCATAAAATCAACAGGCAGTTGGTACAATGTGCGTCGCGAAGACGACCCGAGTGTGGTCGTGATGTGTCGCATGGTCGGCAAATTCAGATTGAACAATATGATATTGACCAATCCCGTTGCCGTAGGCGATGAAGTGGAGTTTAAGTTAGAAGGTGCCGTCAATGGCATGATTCAAAAGATACTGCCCCGTCGCAATTATGTCGCTCGACAATCATCACACCGCAAGCACGAAGTCCATTTGTTGGCATCGAATATAGACCAAGCGATTTTGTTTACGTCAATGGTAGAACCAAGTGTGAAAATAGGCTTTATAGACCGCTTTTTGTTGATGAACGAACCGCAAGACGTGCCAACTGTCATCGTTTTCAATAAAAGTGATTTGTACAACGAAGACGATTGGGCGTATTTTGAAGAGTTGAAAAACACTTACGAAAAAATCGGTTACAATGTCCTTGCGACCTCTGCTACTGAGGGGGTCGGCATAGATGCTTTGCGCGAAGTCTTGAAGGACAAAACCTCGCTCGTAGGTGGTCAATCAGGTGTCGGTAAGTCATCCGCCGTCAATGCGATTCAGCCACACATGAATCTTTTGACGGGCGACATCTCTGATTATTCAGGAAAAGGACAACACACAACGACATTTGCAGAAATGCACCCGCTTGATTTCGGCGGCTACCTCATTGACACGCCTGGCATTAAGACATTGTCTTTCAATAACTTACAACCATTCGATGTGGTACACAATTTCAAAGAGTTTTTTGTTTTGTCACAGGGTTGCAAATTCGGCGGCTCGTGTACGCACCGCAATGAACCCGCTTGTGCGGTCAAAATTGCCTTAGAAGCGGACGAAGTGAGTGCGTCTCGCTACGATAATTATGTACAGATTTTGGAAGAAGTAGAGGCGACGAAGTATTGGCAGCGGGATAAAGAGGTATAAATGATGAATGATGAAGTATGAATGATAAAATTCATCATTTTTTGTATTTTTGTAAAAATTTTAACAATGACTTTTGCTGATTTTTATGACGCTTTAGATGCAGAATTAGATGCCTTGATTGCCGAGAATCCTCAAGATATTCGGTTACACAAAGGCGATGAATCAACACGTAAATCTTTTGCCTTTTTGATTTGGTTTATAAAATTCTATGGAAAACGTCCTATTTACAACCTCAATATAACGGAAGGTGACGACGACACTTCTTGTGATATTATATTTTCATCGCCTGACAACGTTGGAAAAAAGATATTTTATGTTGTTCAAGCAAAATGGAAATCAAAGAAAAATTGTACTGAAAAATTAGATTCAACAGCATTCAAAGCTACTTTAGATGATTTTAAATTAGTTTATTCTGGTCAAAAACAATTTTCAAGTAAAAACGAAAATTTTAACCGACAGTACGAGAACTTAAAACAACATCTTGCTGAAAATCAATACGTTAAGTTTGTTTATTTGACGCTTTGTCAAACTAATCCCTCCGTATCCGAGAATATAGAACTGTTTAAAAAACAATATGCTGATATTGAAATCATAGATATAGAGCGTTTGAGAAGGGATTTTATCGAGGCACGTTACAAGCAAATTAAACCTCAAAATCCTTTGGAATATGATTACAATCCTGAAGTAGAAACGATTACATTACCTATCGAGCAATTAGATATAGAGAAAAATTTCTTACGTGTTGATGCGCCATATATTTCCTATACTTTTTTGATTCGCCCTAAAACTGTCTATGAATTATTTGAAAAATATGGTTTCAAATTATTTTTCAGCAATATTCGGAATCCACTTATTGCCTCTGAATACAATCGACAAATTGAGCAAACCATGCTTGATGCGCCCGATTTTTTTTGGTATTACAATAATGGCATCACAGCGATTACACGTGATTTACCCCGTCGTATCAATGCCACCGCACAACAAATCGAAATAACAGGTTTTCAAATAATCAATGGCGCACAAACCGTTTATTCGGTTTACAAAGCCTATCGAGATGCTAAAAATGGTAAACGAGATACCATTAATAAAGCATTGTTACAATTACGCATTGTACAAAGCATAAACAAAGAATTTGACTTAGACATTACCAGATATACAAATCAACAAAATCCAACTGAACCTCGTGATTTTTGGGCAAATGACCCTGTACAAGTACGTTTACAAAATGAATCTTTTGGAACGAATTATTGGTATTCTATTCGACGTGGAGAGTTTAGGGAGGTGCCTAAGCATGTGAAGGTTGTGTCAAGTGAGGAATTTATGAAGGTTTATTTTGAATTTCTTGATGATAGTTGGAATAATAATATTTCTGCACTTTGGGTTTCTCAAAAAGATTATTTAGACGAGTTGGGATTTCTGCAAGGCGAATACGAAAAGCATTTTAACGAACATACAAAGTTTGAAGATTTATTAGTCGCTTATCGGCTTAATGAAGCGATAGCTTCTTTATTTAATTTTATAGGACATACTGATAGCCCTTCTGACTTTTCATTAGAAGATATAGAATTACATACACAACATCTACTGTCTGATATGCGCATTGTCTTGTCTATGGTTTTTGGTAAGAACCTCAATAAGCGAGTGTTCGATAAACTCAATAAAACAAACAATTTCATTAATGATACTATTACGTTTATCATTCAAACAAGAGAAAATTACTTGATTAAAAATCCAGAAGCAAAAGCGTTTTATCCCATTCATGATATAGAAGCAATTGTAAAAAATATGAATATATTAGTTACAGAGGAGCAAATAGAAAAGAGTGATTGGACAACTTATTTTCGCATTTAAATTTGATATTCAAATCTTATGCTCCCTGAAATTCCTGCAATCACAGCCTATACACGGCAAGGTAAAGCTTTAGTTGCCACTCTGCGTGGTCTGTTACACGGCGTTCATTTGTGGCGCGGCAATGCGTGGAAACGCCCCCCTCAGTATTTCCACGAAGACCCACGTCTTTTTACTAAAAGTGATTTATTGTTTTTTGCTTATAAATACTATTTCCGTCCGACACTTGAAAGCGACGAAAAAGAAGCAGTTGAACACTTTTTTGAAGCAAACCCACCTGTTTTCACAACAAAAGAGCACATTACAAACGAAGTCACACTCACCGCAGCAGGCGATTTGATGCCTTATGAATGGATTCAAAAACGCTTTTGTCCAAACCTTTGGGATGATATTGCCGATGATTTTTTCAGTTCAGATTTGACATTTGCCAATTTGGAAACGCCTTTGGATATTACAAAACCCGCATCCCTTGTACCCGAAGTTATGTTATCAGATATGAACTTTAATGCTGATGAAGAGATGTTTGAACTGTTTCAAGCGACAAGCGACAAAGGACAGGCGACAAAAGGCAGACAAGGCGCAGGCGACAGAGGTTTTGATATATTGTCAACTGCCAATAATCACTCGCTCGATATGGGTGAAGATGGGATTAATAAAACAATTGAGTATTTAGAAGATAAAAAAATTGCTTTTACAGGCACGGCACGAACGGCAGAAGAACGGTTAAACTTTCCAATTATTGAAAAAAATGGGATAAAAATAGCTTTTGTTGCTTATACATTTTCCATGAATCAACACACCAACCCTGTTGATAAACCTTTCTTAGTCAATCACTTAGAAGTTAATCAGCCTGATATTGATTTGTCTGTTTTGAAAAACGACGTGGCGTTGGCAAAAGAACGGGGTGCAGAATTCGTCATTTTAAGTTTGCATTTCAGCAATGCTTATCAAGCCTATCCGAATGCACATATTGTCCGAAATGCACAACGTATTTTTGATGAATGTGGCGTTGATATTATCCTCGGCGGTCATGCCCACAATATACAACCGATGGCACGTTATGATTTTACGTGTCCTTTTACTCAAAAATCGAAGGCGGGTTTGGTACTGTTTGCGTTCAGCGATTTCATTGCTTATGATATTTTCAATGGCTGCCATTTGTCTGTTTATTTGAAGTTAAAAATCAGTAAAAATACTGAGGGGGTCGTTTTTTTATCCAATGTTGAAGCTGTTCCTGTTTATGCATGTGGTGTTTATCACAATAAAAATAGACGTGATTTACGGCTTTTAGATGCTAAAAAATGGTTGTCTAATATCAAAAAAGGTGCAAAACCTGATTTTATGACCGATTGGAATGTGAAAGAATTAACCGCTTTAATGGCGTTTTATGAGGGGTATTTTGGTAAAAACATAAAGTGATACAAGGAGGACATACCGCAACATTTGGAAAAGCAAACCACTATTTCTACTTTTGGCATTTCATCAAAAAGCATATCTATGAAACACGCTATTGCTTACAATCTGACTGAATTTAGCAAAGATTTATACCTGCCTTCTGCCTATATTGTCTCGATTGATTCAACAAAAGACATTTGTTTTATACAAAAGAAAGCGACAGAACAGAATGTCTTGGCGTATAAATTGGCAGTGACACCAACGGTTAAAAAATTGTTGCATCTCATCGCTTTGCTCTCTCCTAAGTCATTGGAAATCAAATACAATGCTCATGCAAAAAAAATTACCCCCCTCAGTAATTTGCTCGCAGATGCCGCTATTTCTGGCAAAATCAACACGTATATACATCGGCATTTAGGCGATTTTTTGCAAACTATTGTTCAAGAAGAATTGCCCATTTGTCTGAATATAGAAACAAAACCAATGGCGCACATGACGCAATTGGAAACCACGACTACGTCCTTAGAACCGAAAATCTATTTTGAAAAATCGTCAGGAGGTCTGATTTATCGGTTGCTTTTAGCTGAAAATGGACAGACTTCAAGGGTTCAAGACAAGCACTGCGTTCTGGTTTGCAATGAACCTGCGTGGATTGTGCGTGAAGGGCAATTGCAGCATGTCGAGAGCATCAATAGTGCGCGATTGAAGCCATTTTTTACAAAAGAGTCCGTGGTTGTGCCAACAAAAAATGTGAAAGAATATTGTCAAAAAATCATTTTGCCTTTGGTTGAAAAAATAGATTTTGAGCATGTAGGCTTTGATATCGTTCCTTATTACACCATTTTGAAGGCAGAATTGGCAATTGTTCACAATTTTATTACCCATTCTTGCGGCATTGGTTTGACTTTCGATTATGGAAAAATGACCTTTAATTGGAAAGAATCACGCTTACAAAAGTCGTTTTTAGATATACACGGCAGCGAACAATTGGCGATTCACCATGCAAAAAGAGACCAATCCACTGAAAAAACATTCGTTGAACACCTATACACATTAGGATTAATCAACCAACAATCTAACTATTTTGAGCCTCTTGAACTGCCCAATCCCGAAATGAGCGTTTTGATTGATTGGCTTATCACACATCAAGAAGCCTTGCAATATCATGGTTTTACGATAGCTGCGCCCGTTATTGACAACAAACCCATTGCTTTGGTGCGCCCGATTTTGTCGAATATGACGACGACTCAACAAAATGATTGGTTTGACTTGAAAGGAGAGGTCATTGTCGGTGCATTCGTTTTTCCTTTTGGGCGGTTGATACCGTATATCCGCGCCAATAATCCTTATTTCGAGTTGCCCGATGGCACATATTTTATCATTCCCGCCGAATGGTTTGAAAAATTTCGAGGCATGGCACTCATGGGCAAAATGCACCAACACACCATTCGGATTTCGCGCAGTCAAGCCCCTGCCCTTCTGCCAAAAGATGTTTTTTCAATAACAGAAAATCCAAAAGAAGACATCGTTTGGACACCCCCTCAGTATCTGAAAGCAGAATTGCGCCCTTATCAAGTCGAAGGCGTAAAATGGTTGCTGGGTCATTATCGCAACAATTTAGGTGCATGTTTGGCTGACGATATGGGTTTGGGAAAAACGTTGCAGACCATAGCTGCCTTACTGTATGCCAAAGAGAATAAAAAAAATACAACTATACAAACGACTGGTATTCAAACAGATATGTTTGATAACACACCCAATGAGTCGTTTTTAGAGCCTTTGCAAGCCCTCATCATTTTGCCCGCTTCTTTGGTCTATAATTGGGAATCAGAATGGCGAAAATTTGCGCCCATTGTCCATCTCTATCTTCATATCGGTCCAAAACGCCATAAAGATATCCGTTTGATTCAACGCAACGATGTTGTGATAACGACTTACCAAACGGTCAGTAAAGACATTGAACTGCTTGAAAAAATGGATTGGGCATACATCGTTTTGGACGAAAGTCAATACATAAAAAACAAAAGCAGCGATACTTTCAAGGCAGTCAATCGCTTAAAAGCTGCCCATAAAATATCGCTCAGTGGCACGCCTATTGAAAATTCACTCGCCGACCTTTGGGCGCAAATGGAATTCATCAACCCTGGCTTGCTGAATAGTTTTGCCAATTTTGACCAAATTTTCATCAAACCCATTGAACGGGAACAAGACGAGGAGCAAAAAGAACGATTGCGCGAACTGGTCAAACCGTATTTGTTGCGCCGAACGAAGCAAGAAGTCGCAAAGGATTTACCCGAAGTCATACGCCAAATTGTGTATTCTGACATGGAATCAGAACAAAAAAAAGTATATGAAAAGGAAAAATCAGCCGTTAGAAATCTGTTATTGAGCAGTGAAACGACCCAAAAATCTATGTTTGAATACAGGGCTATTGTCATTCAATCCATCACTAAATTGCGACAATTAGCCATTCATCCAAAATTGGTTTTGCCTGATTATAAAGGTGGGAGTGCTAAATTCAGCGATGCCATTGCAAAATGGGATGAAGTGAAACGTGCCGACCATAAGATGTTGATATTCAGCACTTTCGTTGAAAACTTAAAGCTTTACCGCAAGCATTTTGACACCCAAAAAGCGGCTTATTCATGGTTAATCGGTGAGACAACTTTAAAAGAACGCAATCAAGAAGTTTTGGATTTTGGGAAAAAAGAGGACATACAGACGTTCTTAATTTCATTGAAAGCAGGCGGCACAGGGCTCAATCTCACGGCAGCCGATTATGTTTTTATACTCGACCCGTGGTGGAACCCCTCAGTAGAAGAGCAGGCGATTGCTCGAGCGCATCGAATTGGGCAGACCAAAACCGTCATGGCTTTGAAATTCATTACACGAGATACGATTGAAGAAAAAATCCTGCAACTTCAAGAACGAAAGAAACAATTGGTGGCGGATATACTCGATTTTGAGACGATGCCCAATCTTATGAGGGAGGATTTGGCGTTTTTGTTGAGCTAAAAATGCTTACAGACCGCTTTGATGGCGTTTTATGAGGGGTATTTTGGCAAAATTTAGTGCGATACAGAGGGGTGCATTTTTGAAATAAGTACACTAATTTTGTAAAAAAATAAAAACATCATGTCAACAGTAATAAATAATATTTCTTCTCAAACAACAGCTTTAAACCCTGTTCAACTGCATTTATTGAAAATGTTTTCAATGAACATGTCTGAAATTGAATTGTCTGAACTCAAAGCGATGCTTGTTGCATATTACGATGAAAAAATGAGCGATGAATTAGATGAAATTTGGGAAAAACGAGGTTTTTCTCAAAAAACAATGGATGATTTACTTGAAAACCACCCTAAAAGACTTACCTATAAATGAGAATTGTACTTGACACAAATTGCCTTAATAAATTTGTGGATTGTGCCATAGCAAGTCAAGCAAACTTTATCATAACACATGACCGTCATTTTAATATCCTAAAAACAATTGAATTCCCATCAGTAAAATGCTTGACTATTGCAGAGTTTAAACTAATTTTTGATAAAATTTTTGCATAATATGAACTAAATGCCTCCTTAGTTTTCCACTGTTTGAAAGCAATAGCGCACTTTTAACCCAAAAAAAACGTTATTTTGCTAACTATTTCAGTCATAAATAAAAACCTAAGTATGATAAGATTGCTCCTATGGACTGCTTTTTTTTGTCCTCTTTTTGCTACTGCACAAAATATTGATACTATTTTTTCAGAGACGATTCGCTCTGTTCAGTTTTTTCCGAATGGGAATAAATTGGAAAACATGCCTGCAATTGAGTTAAAAAACGGCTTTTTGACACTCCGTTTTGATGAAGTTGGCGGTGAATTGCGCAACCTCAATTATACAATTGAACAATGCGACCGCGATTGGAAACCAACCAAACTCTCTAAACTCGAATACCTCGATGGCTTGAATGAAGACCGCATCAACAATTATAAAAATTCACAAGCGACAAATATTCAGTTTGTTCATTTCAATTTGACGATTCCGAACGATGTCATGCGTTGGAATAAATCTGGCAATTATGTCTTGAAAGTCTATGAAGACAACGGTGACAGGACACCGGTTTTGACCCGTCGTTTTGTGGTTTATGAACAAATTATGAGTGTTGAGAATGAATTTGTTACGCCTAATGCCTTCAAATACAATTCTTATCATGAATTGGACTTCAAACTTGACCCTAAAACCTTTCGGGTTCAAAACCCGATGAATGACATTCGAGTGACTGTTTTGCAAAATGCACGGTGGGATATTGCCCGTATGAATGTGCCGCCAACCTTTGTAATGGGCGATAAAATTGTATATGATTACCTAGATTCTATTACGTTTCCTGCGGGTAAAGAGTGGCGTTATGTGGATTTGCGATCGACCCGTTTTCGCTCTGAACGGGTTTCGACGATTGACAAAGGTGATGAAACGTTTGACTATGTTTTGAGAACAGACCTCGACCGTTTCCGTGAGCCGTATTTGATTTATCCTGACTTAAACGGTGGTTTTTTTACGGAAACATCTGATTATCCAAACCAAACAATTGACCCCTCAGTATCGGCGGACTATGTGAACGTTTATTTTTCCTTGAAATATGACAACGAAATTGAAGGTTCAGACGTGTATTTGTTCGGCAAATTGTCCGATTGGAAAATTGACCCGCGTTTTAAAATGACTTATGATGATAATACAGGGCGATATGAAGGAGAAATTATGTTAAAACAAGGTTTTTACAATTACATTTATGCCGTTGTGCCAAAAGGTAAAACAACTAACCCAGACTGCACCAAGCTCGAAGGCAATTGGTTTGCAACGGAAAATGAATATCAATTTTTAGTCTATTACCGCCCATTTGGCGCACGTTATGACCGTGTGATTGGGTATCAAAAATATCAATCAACGCTTAAAAGATGATTTTTCAGACAACAGATGGCACTGATGCGACTGATTTACGCTGATTTTTTATTGTCATCCTGTAAGGAACTAAAAAAATCTGTGTAAATCAGTCGCATCAGTGCCATCTGTTGTCTAAAAGTTTTAAATTTACGCCGCAATTTATCAATAACAAAATAACGAAAAAATAACGAAAAAATAACGAAAACCTCATGGGAAGAGCGTTTGAATATCGAAAAGCCAGAAAATTTGCGCGTTGGGGCGCAATGGCAAAGACATTTACAAAAATTGGAAAGGAAATCGTCTTAGCAGTCAAAGAAGGCGGTATCGACCCCAACTACAATTCGCGTTTGCGTTCGGCAATTAATAATGCTAAAAAAGCGAATATGCCCAAAGCAACCGTTGACTCCGCAATCAAAAAAGCGACTTCAAAGGATGCTGAAAACTACGTCGAAGCCGTCTATGAAGGCTACGGGCCGCATGGCATCGCTATTTTAGTGGAAACGACTACAGATAACACAACACGCACGGTAGCCAATATCCGTATGCACTTCAACAAATGTGGTGGCACGCTCGGCAATTCGGGTTCTGTGGATTTTATGTTTGTACGTAAAGGTGTTTTCCGTATCAAAAAAGAAGTTTTGCCTGACTATGAAGAATTGGAATTTGAGATGATTGATTATGGTCTGGATGAGATTAAAGACGAAGGCGATGTTTGGGCAATTTTTTGCAATTTTACCGATTTCGGTACAATGCAGAAGTTTTTGGATGAAAAAAATATCGAAATTGATGAATCGGCTTTGGAACGTATTCCAACTATGACAAAACAACTCAATGACGAGGAAACGGATGCGATTTTCAAACTCATTGACCGCTTGGAAGAAGACGAAGACGTCGCAAATGTGTTTACAACAATGGATATGTCAGAGTGGTAAGTGGTAAGTGATAAGTGATAAGTGAAAAGTGCCAGACGTGTTACTCAACGTCTGGCACTTTTCACTTAACACTTATAACTTTTCACTTCGTTATGTTTAGCAAAATGGCGGCTCGGAGACCGAATAAATCAAATGTTTTGTGGGTTTTGTTGACATCTTTGTAGTAAAATGCCTCAGCTTGAGCGACCCAATGTTTTGAAAAACGGTATTCTAAACCACCGCTTAGTCGGAGTAAATTAGGCACATTGACGGCATTTGATTGTGCCGCTTCTTCTCTATAAGTTGCTCCCCAAAGAGATTGATACGTGAATTTAGTTTCAAAAGGTTGGATACGCATCATCGTATAAGCTACTGATACGAAAGGTCGCCACTTCGCTGCCCCCTCAGTAAACAAGTATTTTGCACCGATATTGCCTTGTAAAAGGGACTGTTTGGACTCTGCTTTTAAGAATTTTTCTTTTTGATAATCAAATTGCAATGCAGGCAAATTGTAACGACTGTCTTGCCAATAATTGGTGAAAGAAAATGGGCAAAAATTGCCTTCTGCTGTGAGCCGTAACTTTTCTGTTAATGCATATTCTATTTTTATACCTGCTTGATAACTTTTAACATCTTTCGAAACATCTACACCATAACTATTCTTCCATGTTGTTCTGTAACTGATTTGCCCGCCTTGCAATCCTATGAATAAACGGTTATTTTTCAATGACTTATCTGTTTTTTCAGCTTCTATACTGAGGGGGGGCTTTTTCAATGAATCCACCAATGCCCTTGTCGCAATGAGTTCTTTTGCTAATGAGTCTTGTCTCGTTGCGCAATCAACTAAGTTTGCTGCGTTCACTTTACTGTCTAACAAAGCTTGTTTTAAGTCAAGCATTTGATTTTCCAATGATGACAATTTGTCTAATAATTCTGCTGTTTTTTTCTCATCATTGAGCGATTTTGGAATAATCGTATCTGATTTCACAACCTCATTTGAAATTGGAATTACATTTGATTTATCTGAAGTTGAGGTTGAATTATTGTTAAAGGTTTTTGATACTGAGGGGGGTGCTATTCGAGTATTTTTTTTAGTTAAAGATAAATCATTATGCTTATTATCTTTTTTTTCAGGCAAATACTTATAGATAAAAACGGTATCTGTTTTTATAGCTTGTTTTACAATCGTATCACGCCCCGATTTATAGGCCGCAAGTTGTTGCATTTCTGCTAATTGGGAAGATAATTGTTTATTTTGATTTTTTAAATCATTGATTTGCCAGAAAAGGAGAAACAGAATCGGTAACAACAACAGCAACCACCACGCAGCACCTCGCCGCCGATTGTCTTTTTCTTTTGTTTGGCTTTTCGTATCAAGGCGCGTAGTGAGCTGTTCCCAATCGTTGTCCACAGAGGAAAAAGCACGTTCTTCACGCAGTTTGTCGCCAAATATTTTATCAAAATCTTTATCGCTCATTTTAAGCATTATTCATTTTAACCATTCATACGTCGCCCCATTTCATTGTCATTTGTCAGCAACATTCTTTTTAATTGCCCTCGGGCTTTCGACAAATTTGATTTTGATGCCCCCTCAGTAATACCGAGTTTTTCAGCAATTTCTGCATGAGAAAAACCATCAACAACAAACAAATTAAAGACTGTTCGATAAGCAGGAGACAGATTTACAACCATTTTAAAAATCTCTTCGCGCGTCAATTTTTCAATTATTTCTGTTTCTACTTCTATGCCCGTGGCATAATTTAATTCCTCATGTCTCGGTTGGTTTTGAAGGCTTCTATAACGGTCAATCGCTGTGTTAACGACGATGCGATGTAACCAGCCTTTGAAGGAATATTGGGAATTATACAAGTCAATCTTAGTGAAAATCTTAAAAAATGCATCATTTAAGACCTCTTTTGCCTCATCTGTGGTAGCCGCATAACGAGAGCAGACCGTCAGCGCATAGTTGTGAAAATGCGTATACAGCCGTTGTTGACTCGTACGTTCTCCTGAACGACAGGCTTCAACAAGTGCGTTGAGGTCTTTTTCAGTCATAAATTTATATTAATAGAACCTTTAATGCTGACTATTACTCGTATGTTTTATTATTCAAACTACGAAAATACTGAGGGGCTGGTTGCCTTGTTTGGGGATTGGTTATTGGGGATTGGGTCATTGGTAAATTAGTTACTACAAATAACGAGTAACCAATTTCCAAATAACCAAAGACCCAATCAAACGGCTTTTTCCCAAACAGATTTTTCTAATATGGCTTCATAATATGCTTCGTATTGGGGTATAATATTGTGAATATCAAACTTTTGCGCTTGAATGAGGGCATTTTTGCGAAATTCTTGGTGAAGTGCTTCGTTGCTCAATAGACGGATGGCATAAGCTGCCATTTCATCAACATTACCAACATCACTCATATATCCTGTCACACCATGAATATTAACTTCAGGTAAGCCTCCTGCATTTGAGGACAAAACGGGTACTTCACAAGCCATCGCTTCCAAAGCTGACAAGCCAAAACTTTCAGAGCCAGAAGGTATGACGAATAAATCGGCAATAGCTAACAGTTCTTCGACGGCATCTTGCTTGCCGAGAAAACGTATTTCGTCGCATAGGTGGAGTTTACGGCACAGTTCTTCGAGGTGTTGCCTTTCAGGTCCATCGCCGATGAGTAGAAGTTTTGAAGGGATTTTTTCAAATACTTTTTTGAATATATAAATCACATCTTCGACCCGTTTGACTTTTCGAAAGTTGGAGGTGTGGACAAGGATTTTTTCTCCTTCGGGTGCAATAATTTTTTTAAAATGGTCTTTATTTATCTTTTTAAAACGCTCAAAATCAATGAAGTTATAGATTACTTCTATTTCTTTATTAATGTTAAAATGAGCTAACGTATCTTTTTTCAACGATTCAGAAACCGCTGTAACACCATCTGATTTGTTGATACTAAACTCAACAACAGGCGCAAAAGCACGGTTATTGCCCACCAAAGTAATATCCGTACCATGTAATGTGGTGATAACAGGTACGTATCGACCTTCTGCTAAAAGTATTTTTTTGACGATGTAAGCCACCGTCGCATGAGGAATGGCGTAGTGAACGTGCAGAATATCGAGGTTTTCGTACTTGACAACATCTACCATTTTGGATGCCAAAGCTGTATCGTAAGGCGGATATTCAAAAAGAGGATAGTCCACATTACTGACTTCATGGAAGAACACATTTTCATGGAAATGATGTTGCGCCAAGCGAACGGGTTGCCGATAGGTGATAAAATGAATCTTATGCCCTCTTTTTGCTAGTCCTAAGCCTAATTCCGTAGCGACTACGCCACTACCGCCAAAAGTCGGGTAACAAACAATGCCTATTTTCATATTGTTGTATTGTTGTAATGTTATTAGTGATTCGGTAATGAGTTGATTCTAAAATCACGAAATTACGCAACGATTGAGAAAATCAAGTAGTTTTTGGAAGTAGATTGCTCCACCTACTTTACTCACGTTTTCATGTCCTGCATTTTCGACGATGAAGAACTCTTTATCAGTCGTTTTTAAAGCATTAAAATTGTCTAAATTGAAAGCTATGGGTATTTTTTCGTCTGCATCACCATGCACCATGAGTATAGGTTGTTCGATGTTACGACATGACTCGACGGGTTTTATATCGAAAGGACGGAACTGCGCTATTTGAGCCGACCTCGTGAGAATGCGTCTGATAAGCCAGCGACTGCGAAATTTGAGCATATCTTTTCCATATTCTTCAATCACATTTTCTAAAGTATTGAAAGTACTTTCGATGATTCCGAATGCCAATCTTTTCTCAATGGCTAAAGCTTGAAGGGCGACTGCCCCACCCAACGAAGTGCCGTGAATACCGATGGGCAGCTTGGAATATTTTCTTAAAACCTTATCAATAACCTTAGAAACGTCTCTTTTTTCATAAAAACCAAAGGTACAATACTTGCCACCGCTACGTCCATGCGCTCGTTGGTCATAAACAACGACATTGAAACCTTGTTCAGCAAGCCAACGTGCAAAGCCAAAATAAACCTCTTTTGCACTCCCAATACCATGTAAAACGATGATAGTTGCTCGTGCTTTGACTGTCAAAGCTTCAATGAAATACCCCCTCAGTATAACGGCTCTTACACCTTGAACGATGAGTGGTTTGAAGCGCAAACCGAAGTCAGAGGGTTTGTCTTTTACTAATTTCCTAAAAGGAGAAATAGGAATATAGGGCATACCATACTCTAAAAACAAGGTAATCCCAAGGGTAAATACGGTAATGACAAAAGCAGTAAATATCATTGATTTCTAAGCATGTATTAAAATTTCAAAACTTAAATATCTCGAATGCCAAAGTATATATTGGCATTTGAAAAACTAATCAGATTATAAACACAGTGTAAGCCCTAAAAGATTTAGCCATATCCTACTTTTGTTTGTTTTTGGATACAAAAAACGATAAGTCGTGTGTGACTTACCGTTGTCAATAAATAATCATATAAAATTTATCATAATTTCAAGAATAGATTGGTTTTCCCGTCATTTAAAGAGGCTATTCATTTCAAACCTAGCTTGAAAAAAGGGTTGACGCATCTGGGCATTGACGTATTATAGCATCCATAATACGTTTTTCGTCAAAAGACTTGTTCATTTTGCCATATTTTAAACGTATTTCATCACTACATTTTTGGATTTCAGGTTGCATAACATCCATCTCATTTGCAATTTTCTTTTTTTCGACAGTTTGTTTTTTCAATTCAAAAATTTTTAAAAGTTTGGTTTTTTCTATCATTGGCTGTATACAATTGCAGGTTTCGATGGCTGCTTTAGTGTATATATCATTAGAAACGGTCGTTTTAGATGTACTGCTCTTGGAAAGGGTCGTTGATAAACTCGACATGTTCAGTTCTGTTGATGTATCATTATTAGATTGTTTCTCCAAATTATTGCAACTCAATGCAAGCCCAAATATGGTGAAAAGCCCTATTCCTTTAATTATTCTGTTCATGAAATTTAATATTTAGTGACCTTTTACAATTATAACATGAAGGCAAATTAGCACATTATAAATTGTAAAAAAAATATGTTTCAATATTTTTGTAAAAAATACTTGTATAATATTTGTTTCTTCAAAAAAAAAGCCTCACACCCGAAGGCATGAGGCAATTCAAAAGTAAAATAACTATAAGTTTATTTTTGAATGATAACTTGCTGCGTTGCATCCCGTTTGCCATCAGCCGATACGCGAATGAGGTATTGACCTGGTGCGAAATCGCTGACAAATAACTTGTGAAGAGGATTTGCAACATTACTAATATGCTCGTGAATGATAACTTTACCGAATGTATTATAGATAAGAATATCAACGCCCTTACCTGAATACTCTGACAAATTGATGTTTAACTCATCAGTAGTCGGGTTTGGAAATGCCCCGAAGCCAATCATACGTTTGAAAGTGACTTTTTTAATTTCCGTAAATTTATCTGTGCCATCCATCATGCTTAATTTTACGCGATAGAAATTGTCCCCCTCAGTAGGTTTCATATCATAAAAGGCATGAGTTTGTACTTGGTCGTCATATAGTGTGTTATTAACCAAAGACAATTTGTCAAAATCACCTGTCGAAGGATTCATTTTTTCAACTGTATAAAAATCATTGTCGTAGCCTGTATTCGTCAACCAACTAAGGCGTACGCGGTCAGACTCAGCTGTTGCATTCATCGCCAACATAGCTGCAGAGGCTTGATATAAAGGTGCTGAAGATACTTCCTCAATAGAGAAAAGTTGGTCATCCCCACCATTCCAGCTATAAATGATACAACTCGCACCATCAGCTGTTGAACCACCGGAGATATCTAATACTTTGCCACTTGCACGGTGAACAAGGCGGTAGTAACCCGTATTACCAACACATTCAACTTTCCAATCTTTATAACCACCTGAGCAATAATCGTATTGATATATATTTGAGTTATTAGACGTACTGTGACTAGCTAAATATTTACCGCTGTTGCGTGACATAATTTTGAAATAACCTTTACCAACAGAACAGAAACGCCATTGTTGATTGGCATTGCCATGATAACCCCATTGAACGATATTGCAATTATTGGCTGTACCCGCACCGAAAACATCTACAGCTTTACCCGATTTTTTGTTGATGATACGGTAACATTTATTTGAATTGAAATCAACACTACAAGAAGGTAAACAGTCGTCCTCTTCAACAGAAATACAGTTACTTTCATTGATTGAACCCCATGACCTACAACCGACAGGTCGAGCGCAACGAACGAAGTAAGTTGTTTTTTTCACATTTTTTGGCAAGGCATAGTCTTTACCCGTCGCACCTTTAATCGCATCTTTTGAATCTGATGGACATTTTTTTGTTGACTCTAACCACATATATTCGTAATTGCCTAAATCTTTACCTGTTATGACTGGTAGATTATTAGCACAAGACTTTGAAATAGTATTGCCAGAGACGCTATTACAATTGATTACTGGTGCACACTCACTAGCATTTACAATTATGCAATTGCTTTCATTTGCTGCTGACCAAGTTGTGCATCCAATAGGGCGTGCGCAACGGACGAAATAGGTTTTAACGGTTGGGCAGCTTGGCAGCTCATAGTTTTGACCTGTTGCACCAGCGATAGCTTGGCTCGACTGTGATGGGCAGCCTAATGTTGATTTCAACCAAACGTATTCATAATTAACTAAATTAGAGGCATTTATAACAGGTATATTATTAACACATGATTTTGTGAGGGTGTTACCTGATACAGTACAAGAGGTCTTATAGTAGCCTTTATCAGCGTCTAAAAAATTTTGACCAACCCCTAAGACAACATTGATAGGACCTAATACACGTTGTGGCTTGCCATCTAAAGTCGTTACGGGAAATTTAACATTATAAATACCTTCGGGAAGATTGGTGAATAAATATTTACCGCCCGCATCAACCGCTTGTGTTGTGATAGTCACAAAGTTGGCATCGCACAAAGTTATTGTTAAACCAGTTGCAGCTACATCGCCCGCATCAAATACGCCATTGTTATTGTTGTCGCAATAAGCTTGGTCGCCAATACTGCCATTAGGTGCTGCTGGTTTGTAGTAGCCTTTATCCGCATCTAAATAGTTTTGACCCGCCCCTAAGACAACATTGATAGGACCTAATTCACGTTGTGGTTTGCCATCTAAAGTCGCTTCAGGAAATTTAATATTATAAATACCTTCGAGAAGATTGGTGAATAAATATTTACCGTCCGCATCAACCGCTTGTGTTGTAATGGTCACAAAGTTGGCATCGCATAATGTTATTGTCAAACCAGTAACCACAACATCAACACCATCAAAAATACCATTGTTGTTGATGTCGCAATAAACTTGGTCGCCGATGCTGCCTTTGGTTATACAAGGTTCTGCGGGCGTACCACTAAGTAGAATAGCAATATCAGAAATGGTCGTACCAGGAATATAGTTTGTAAATCGAAGCGCACTGCTCGTAGGTTGCGATACAACTGTCCATTCAAACCAACCACCCGCACCATTTGTCACTTGGTCTTCAGCACTGAATAGTTGATTGGCACCAATACCAACTTGGAAAGGATGTTGATGAATGGCTAATGACAGTTTCCCTCCCGCCAATTCGTCTAAGCCTGTAAGTGAGCCAGTCAAACTGTAATAGTAATACCAACCTGTCGTTGATACACCCGTTTCATTATACGGACCACCGGAGCCCGGAGTGTAAGATTTTCCGCCAAGCGTGATGTCCATGACCATGCGGCGAGGTGCAGCATAATCACCGAATTGCTTTACCGTTCCTTGAAAACGCGCAGTACCATCAGGGTTTTCTGTAAACGTCCCACCAACTTCCATGACCCATGCAGCTTCTGTACCATTGCCAAGCAGATTTGTCATGGCAAGGGTGATGTCGTCGTAGATATTGGTGTTCGTAGATTTTCCATTTGTCGCTTGACGGGTTATGGAAGATGTGCAAGGTGATTGCGCAAAGTTTTGCATACTGAGGGGGGCGATCAGTAGAATAACAAGTGTTAACAGCAAGGCACGCCTCTGCTGGTAACATGAGTACAGTTTGTCCATGATTTGCTTAAAGTTTTAGTTAAATAATTAAAAAACACCATGTATTTTTAATGGAACGCTAATCGGAAATAGGGGGAGAGCTTTCCGTCAAAAGAAAAATTACAACACAGAATTGAAGCGACTTTTGAGGCCCGTTTACTAAGGGAGAATCGGGAGGCAGTGTTCAGTAATGGACAAACAAAAGGTCTTTTGCGTAATTATCTCACAAATTAAGGCATTTTTCATTCAGTAAAGCAAATTTCGAGGTCTGGTTTCATGGATTTAAATTGGTATTTTTGATATTTTTTAATACATTATGCTTAAATATTTATTTGTAAAACTCTTAAACATAAATTATTAATCAACTTTAAAAACCAAAATTGAAAGAATGGTTAAAGTTTGTTATAATTATAACCTTCTGAAATTTTAGTTCCGTCACAAACAGTTGAAATATTGTAATTTATTTTTGAATTGTGTTATGCCTAACTATCATAACTGGACATTAAACAAAAAGCGGTTC
>JAYSQG010000308.1:0-3175 GCA_043721685.1 Saprospiraceae bacterium
CTCAGACTCTATCCACGTCATCAAGGCATTCAGCCCTGTACCAAAGCCTAATTCGAGAATAACAATTTCGGCTAAGTTCTGTGAAAATACATTTTTCAAACCTGCATCAATAAATATATGCTGTGTTTCTTGAATCGCCCCATGTGTTGAATGATAGGTCACGCCAAATTGTTCGGAGAGAAAAGAATGAGAACCGTCTTCGGTTAAAATTACAGGCATAATTGAATATGAATAATGAAATTATACTTCCTCAAACAGAAAAGGACACCCATTGGTGTCCTTCATTTTTTTTTACAGCTGACATTAACCAGCATAACAAGCATGTAGTTCTTGAACGCTAATATCTAAATGGGAAGCATCATATGTACATTCTCCATTTCTAATTAACAAAATCTGTGGCGATTCGTGATAAATATCGAATTTTTCAGCAACAGTATTTGATAAATCACGAAAAGATATCAAATCAAGATAGTAGGCTTTCATATCATCTGTTGAAAAATCCCATCCTTTCTCAAGTCGGGATTTTGCCATCGATGAGATATTACAACGTGTCGAATGTTTGAAAATTAAACACTGCACATCGTTAGATTGCAGAGAAAGCTCTGCTAATTGTCCCTCACTTGTGAGGGGAATCCATTGAATCATAAGATTATTTTTTAACATCAGCTTTTGCTTCGAACTTGTAAGGGCAACCAGAGCCACGTTGACAAGCACTAAACAAGGTTGTTATCGTAAGGACAGTAATGACTGCAAGCAAAATGTTTTTGATAAGTGTCTTATTCATTTTTTTTAAAGAATTTTGGATGTTCTCGGAAATTTTTTGCAAAAATATGGAATATTTAAATTGGAAGTGTCTTGAATGGCTCTTAAAAAACGTACTTTTAACTAAAATATTTTAAAAAAGCAAGTTAGACTTCGATGGTTTCTGCGATTAAACCGAATTGCATCAAATGATGCCTAAAATGCCGCGCATGATTTTGAACCCATTCATCAAAATTGAAAGCACCGAAAACGGGATGTTGCGTCGTCATACCTTCATGTTCGTTAAAGTAATCATCGAAACGTTGTAATTGATTAAAAAGTTCCATTTTCGCTTCTTCAATATTCGCGAATTGAACTGGTCGAGGTTCTTCTGGTGCAAATTGTACACGAAAATTACGAGGCATCGGCACATCTTTTTCAAAAAAGCGCATTTTACGATAGGCTAAACGCTCGGCATCGGCATTGGGCTGAATGGTCAAACGACCGTTGGAGGCACTCACAACTAAAATCAAATGTTCGACCATTTGTTGTGCATTCATTTTACCCCAGAGAGCAGGTGTATCTGTTTTTAACCCCCTCAGTAAAAGAGGAAATTCTTCGTATAAAAAATGTTTGTAGTCCATATTTAGTGATAAGTGTAAAGTGATAAGTGGTATTAAAATTTGTCTAAACCTTGAACTTCGACGTTCAAATTGCCTTTTGATGATACGTAAATTTTTAGTTTATCCTTCAATACCTTGATATCGTTAACCCGAATATCTTCAACATGTCCTTTTAAAGAAACATTATTGTTGATTATATAATTTTGAATTTGGCTATTCATCATTTCTTTGAAGTATTTAACATTTTCATCAAGCGGAAAAACGCAGGCTTCCTTCATTTTGTTTAAAATCGTCCTATCAAAAAGCCACGTTGCACTTTTTATTAAATAATCCTTTGTCTGTAAATCATAATCAAGGTCAGCTAAAAAAATCGTGTTTTTTACAGGATCAAAAGCAGGGCGACCAATCAAATACAAACTGCCTGAATAGCTGCCCGAAAACGTCGTGTTGACAACAATTTTATCATTTTGACCAAACAGTTGAATATCTCGAATTTCTATTCGCTTTCCAGCAGGTTGAAAAACTTGTCCAACAGCATATGATTTTGCGAGAGCTTCTGCCTCTAATATCGAAATATCCGTAGATAAACTAATTGAAAAATCATTGTTTTGATAATTGCCAACTTTAAAAGGTGGTAAATAAGTATCTGGTCGAAATATGGGTTGTTGTGTCCCAGCGACCACTTCAGCAAGAGACTGAACACTAATATTGGCTTGTAAAATGTTGCCCGTCGTCCAAAAAGGAGTCATTTCGACAGATTGTGGTGTCAATTTGACCCACCAAGTGCCATAACTACTGGGTATTGCCACTGGGCGCTGCATCATTGTCCAAGCGTCTTGAAGGTTTTTGCGGAACTTAAGTTGACTTTGTAATTGTTCATCTATGGCTGATGTTATCGTATAGCGACTTCGCCCGATGATGATGTCTGCAAGGTATTTTACATCTAAATTACCAATACCTGTATTGACTGACATATTCCTAATCCATTCATTACCAATAAGTTCTGTACGCGTTGATACCGACCAATCGGGTCTCACTTCGAGCGTTGTTTTGAACTGTAAAGCCACTTCACCTTCAGCTTCAATGCCACGTTTGCCTGTAAATACATTGTCAAGAAGTTTTTTAAAAACCCAAATTTTTACGGGCACGCGATAGTTCATTTGAAAACCATCGAACCAAATTTTAATATTCTGCGTTCGTGTGGCTTTCATCATCAAACCATCGTCATCCAAATTATTATCGGCATATATATCGCCACTCAATTTATAGTTCAACAGATTCTCAATTTCAGTTGTACTTAGACGAATCGGAATATTTACGTTGGATACTGAGGGGGGTAAATCCGCAGGTTCTAGATAGGTTTCCATAGGACGTTGCGGCTGATTTTTTGTCGTGCTACAAGCAGCTATCGATAATAAAATAGTTAAATACAAAAACTTAGTTAATACCTTAATCATTGAAAATCAGAGTTTAAAATAGCAATTTGATATAAAAAAGCAAAAATACAATGAGATCGGCTTAAGTCCTCATTTAATGTTAAAAAAGTAAAATTTAACTTAAATAGTATCAAAACTCATCGCCAATTCGTCATTTTCGAATGTCCAAAAATAGGCTTCATCCTTAGGCGAATATTGCTTTATTTCAACGCGTTGGGCCTTTAGATTTGTATTTTTAAAAATGTAAGAATACAAAAAAGCAATGCGTTGCTTGCTCAGTTTCCGACCTTTTTTAATGCGGATAACGAGTTTATAATTTTCTGCTTTTTCAAAATAGGCTAATAATTGGTCAAAAGCCTTGTTCCCCCCCCCCTC
>JAYSQG010000309.1:0-4573 GCA_043721685.1 Saprospiraceae bacterium
AACCTATCTATCCCTATTAAAGATGCTTCCTCCGGACAACAAGAAGTATTGAGGCTGCTACAAGGCATTTTTCTTTCCGTAGGCTTGCAAAATCGAAAAGAATTTTTTGTTGTAGAAGAACCCGAAGCTCACCTTTATCCATTAGCTCAAAAAGAATTGATAAATGCTTTTGCGGTCTTTATCAATACGATTAAAGAAGGTAAAATAATTATAACGACTCATAGTCCTTATATTTTGGCGTGTATCAATATTCTACTTTTTGCCAATTATGTCTCAAATGAAATAGGGCAACAAAATCTCAATGGCTCTATTTCTAATATTCCACGACCTTTTTGGCTCGATTCTGCTGTCTTTAATGCCTATTCGCTTGGTCAAAATAATAATTATTGTGTTGATATTAAAGACCCTGTAACGGGTCTGATTGACCAAAATTATTTAGATGCCATTTCTGAACAGTTGGGTTTACAGCAACAAGAACTCTATAATTTATTAACAGAAAAAATGCTATGAGTGCATATTCAGATAACCTGGATAAAGTCCAACAATTCATTTCACGTAATTTCGATAATGTTCATGTCATCTTTCTTTTCATTTCCAAAACATAAAACATCCTTGTTTCCGCGAAAAGTGAGGTTTTTGAAACTTTTTAAAACCGAGTTGAAAGAAATAACTAATGATGGTAATATCAGTTATGACTTGTTATGACTTGTTATGACTTCAACATTATTTCTTGGTTATAAACACCGCCATCAACATCTCCGCACCCCGAAACGACGATATTTTACCTTCCAAAACCTGTTGTTCTATCTCCGAAAATGCTGCCGATACTGAGGGGTCTTTGTAAAACAAAAGATGCAAAGCAGACTCTATACTTTCCGTCAACCAATAATGCGATTGTGCTTTTCTGTTGGCATGAAAAAAGTTGTTTTCTTTTGTAAAACGTTGATAATCATTGATTAAATGCCAAATATCGGCAATGCCTAAACCGCTTAAAGCAGAGCATGTAACGGCTTGTGGTGTCCAGCGGCTTTCTTTAATGGGTAATAAATGAAGGGCGTTTTTGTAATAGGCTTTGGCTTGTTTTGCCATTTTTTCGTAGTCGCCATCGGCTTTATTGACAGCGATTAAATCTGCCATTTCGACGATGCCCCGTTTGATGCCTTGCAATTCGTCGCCTGCACCGGGTAGCAAAAGAAGGAGGAAAAAATCTGTCATCGAATGGACTGCCGTTTCAGATTGACCGACGCCAACGGTTTCGACAATGATAACATCAAAACCCGCAGCTTCACACAAAACAATACTTTCTCGCGTCTTTCGAGCTACGCCGCCCAAGGAATCTCCTGCGGGAGAAGGGCGAATAAATGCTTTTTCGTTTGTAGAAAGATGAAACATCCGCGTTTTATCACCTAAAATTGAGCCGTGCGACATCTGACTTGTTGGGTCAATCGCTAAGACGGCAACTTGATGCCCCCCCTCAGTAATTTTTGTTCCAAAGGCTTCTATAAACGTACTTTTTCCAACACCGGGCGAACCTGTGATGCCTATGCGCATGCTTTTGCCCGCATGAGGCAGACATTGCTCGATGATTTGTTGTGCCAATGCTTGATGTTCGGAACGTGTACTTTCAATCAAAGTAATGGCTTGGCTCAACACGACTCGGTTGCCTTGCAAAATGCCTTCGACATACTCAGATACTGAGGGGGTGCGTCGAGGTTGGAATTGGAGATTTGGATTGATGCTTTGCATAAATCGTTGTTAAAAAGTAAAAACAAACAGCGTTTTTGAAAAATCTATTTCATCAAAGTTCACAAAGGTAATGCAAATCTCCTTTCCTAAACCCCTTCGTTTAGCGATTGAGAAAGTCTATTCGTCGCAAGAATCGAGCAAAATGTTGGCTTTTCGATTTAAAATTTTTATCATTACGTCTCTTTTTTAATTAAAAATAAATAATCTGTAATCAATGACATTTAAATTGTTTCGACTCAAACGCATATCACTCCTTTCTTTTTGTGCAATTCTACTATCTATTTCCCTCAATGCACAGGTTGCTCCCCAAAAGCCCACTTCAGCCGATATTTTCGACGGTATTCGGAAACTCAATACCCTTGGGTCTGTTCTGTATGTGGCGGCACATCCCGACGATGAAAATACACGTTTTATTTCCTATATGTCTAATGAAAAGCGTATGCACACGACTTATCTCTCATTGACACGTGGAGATGGTGGTCAAAACCTAATCGGTACGGAGTTACGCGAAATGCTTGGCGTTTTGCGGACGGAAGAACTCTTGATGGCGCGCTCCGTTGATGGTGGAAATCAATTGTTTAGCCGTGCGAGCGACTTTGGTTTTTCAAAATCACCTGCCGAAACGATGCGCATTTGGGGCAGAAAAGAAGTGCTTTCTGATGTGGTTTGGGCAATTCGCAAAACACAGCCTGATATCGTTGTCAACCGTTTTTCTCGAGATACTTCTATTGATACTCATGGGCATCACACCTCATCTGCCATTCTTTCAGAGGAGGCTTTTAATTTGGCAGCTGACCCCTCAGTATTTCCTGAACAATTGAAGTATGTCCGCGTTTGGCAACCTAAACGTTTGTTTTTCAATACCTCATGGTTTTTTTATGGCAGCCAAGAGAAGTTTGAAGCGGCGAAAAAGGACAAGATGTTGAAACTCGACATCGGTACTTATTATCCTACAAAAGGTAAATCAAACAACGAAATCGCTGCCGAATCGCGCTCAATGCACAAATGTCAAGGCATGGGTTCAATGGGTTCGCGTGGTTCTGATGCGGAATATTTGGAGTTTTTGAAAGGACCTATGGGCAAACCAAAAAGTGACGACCCTTTGGAAGGCATTGATTTGTCTTGGAATCGCTTGGGTACTGAGGGGGCTAATATTGGAAAAATATTGGAAGCGGTTGAACGCAATTTTAGATTTGACAATCCTTCGGCGAGTGTTCCTGCGCTTGTTTCAGCTCTGAAATTGATAGAAAAAATCAATGACCCTTTTTGGAAAGAACGCAAGTCGAATGAAATAAAAGATTTAATTCGTTGGTGTTCAGGTCTTTATCTCGAAACCGCTACGAATACGGCTTCATCTGTGCCGGGTCAAACGGTTGATTTTACAATTGAAGCCGTTAATCGTTCAGCGGCAAATGTGAAATTGACTTCGGTTGAATTTTTGGGTTTGAAACGGGATACGATCCTTGATTTTAATATGGCGAACAACGAAAGGAAATTGTTCAAAATGAAAATGCTGATTCCTGACGATATTGCCTACACAAGCCCTTATTGGCTCAACGAAAAAGGCTCGCTCGGTTTGTATCGCGTGGACAACCAATTACTGAGGGGTCTGCCCGAAACGCCGCGTGTCATTCGTGCTAAATTCAACCTCGTTGTGGAAGGGTATCCGATGACTTATGAGACCAATATTGTCAACCGCTACGATGCGCCTGCGAAAGGCGAACTGTACCGTCCGTTTGAAGCGACCCCCTCAGTATTTGTCAATTTGATGGAACAAGTCCTTGTTTTTGGTGATAATGAAGCAAAAGAAGTCGGTTTTATTATCAAAGCTGGAGCGGACGGTGTGGAAGGTATGCTCAAACCCGAAGTACCTAAAGGTTGGTCACTTGAGCCTGTTTCTCAAAATTTTACATTAAAATTGAAAGGAGAAGAGGCGGCTTTAACCTTCAAACTTACGCCGCCAAAAGGCGAAAGTGAAGCGACGATTGTTTCAAAAGCCTATTTGAAATCAGGTAATGACTATGCCGCAGTGCCAACAAAATCGGTTCGGATTATAGAGTACGACCACATTCCAACGCAAACCGTTCTACAGCCTTCGGAAGCTAAAATTGTGAAATTGGACATAAAAAAGCGTGGTATTAACATCGGTTATGTCATGGGTGCAGGCGACGATATGCCCGCTTGTTTGGAGCAAATTGGTTACAATGTAACTGAAATCAAAGACGCAGACTTTCAACATGACGGCAAATTGCAAAGTTTTGATGCCATTGTGGTTGGTATTCGCGCTTACAATACAAAGGAAAAATTGAAGTTTTATAATGATAAACTCTTGAAATACGTCGAAAATGGCGGTACAATGGTTGTGCAATACAATACCGCTGGGCGTGATTTGCAGTTGCAACAGTTTGGTCCTTATCCATTCAAATTGGGTCGTGGGCGGACAACAGAAGAAGATGCACCCGTTCGTATTTTGAAACCCGATCACCCTGCTTTGAATGTACCTAACAAAATTACTGCAAAAGATTTTGACGGTTGGGTGCAAGAGCGTGGCTTGTATTTCCTTTCAGAATGGGATGGCAAATATGAAGCTCTTTTGAGTTGTAATGACACCAACGAAAAGCCAGAAGACGGTGGTTTGGTGGTCGCCAAACATGGTAAAGGTTGGTATGTTTATACAGGTTATTCGTTTTTTAGAGAGATGCCGATGGGTGTGCCGGGGGCGTATCGGTTGTTTGCGAATTTGTTGTCGTTGGGTAAGGTGTTACCTTAGGTAATGGTGAATATTTTAATGGTGAATGGTGAATAAAACAGCCTCGCTTCGGAAACC
>JAYSQG010000310.1:0-6990 GCA_043721685.1 Saprospiraceae bacterium
TGATGTGATTGAAAGACGTTATAAGGCTGGTTTGAAAAATCTGAACGAGCTATATATTCCGATATGTGATGATTGGATTGTTTTTGATAATTCTAAAATTCTTCAAGTTATTGCACAAGGCAATTTTAATATATCAATTGAAATTTATAATTCAAAAATTTGGGATATTATCAATGAAAATAGTTGAAAAAGAATCAAAAGAGTTAGCTGATAAAATACTCAAAGGTTTTCAAAAAGCCGTCGAAAAAGTATATGAAAACGCCCGTAAAAATGGCGAAGAATTAGTCATTGCAGATAAAGATGGCAATGTGATACATATTAAACCGTAAAATAATAAATAACTAATGGCAAATTTAAAAATTGAAAATTTTAGGGCAATAAAAAATGCTGAAATCGAAGTTAATGACTTCTTGGTTGTGATTGGCGAACAAGCCAGTGGTAAAAGCACGATTAGTAAACTCATTCATTATTTTAAATCATTGAAAAAAGATGCTGTTGATTGTCTTTCTGAACATCAGACACACAGTCAAGAAAGCATTTTAGAGACTCAAAAAAAGTTCAATATAAAAGCGCAAAAAAGGTTCTATCAACTTTTTGGTTCAACTAAACAGGAAGCTTTTTCGATTGAGTATCAATATGATGCAAAAGGTAAATCAATTAAGATTTCACAAAAAGCTGGTACTGGCATTAAAAATGCTTTGCAAGTTAATGCTTCATGGTATCAAAAAGAATGGTATAAATTAGTTGGCGATTATGACTACTTTTTAACACAGTATGGACAAAATACAAATGGGTCATCACTTAATACTGACAATATAGTAGAGATTCGACTAAAAAGAACTAAAGAAAAATCAGAAAAAGATTTTTCTGATAAAATAAATGCGCTTTTCGGTGATACGGACAGAAGGCGCAATTATATACCTGCAAGCAGAAGTCTTATTTCATCATTAGCGTCATCATCTGGCAGACGGAATGCAATTGACTTTTTTTCAAAAACAAATAGTGATGCTATTTCAGATACAGATGTAACTAAATATTTTGATATGACCGTTGGAGATTTCTTTAATGAAATTGAGCGCATAAAAGAGGACATTTTGAAGAAAAAGCATCTATATGAAATAGTTGAAGATTCAAATAACGATACTAAAAAAATATTAACCGATTTCCATCTACTTCTAAAAAAAATCTTGAAAGCTGATTATAAGTTATTAAAAAATGAAAGAGAAGAACTTATATCGGAAGATTTTGCTAAACCTATTCTTTTAGAATTCGCTTCATCGGGGCAACAAGAAATAATTTGGATACTTCTTTCCCTTTTTGTATGGACTTATGAAGATTACCCAGCTTTTGTAGTTATTGAAGAGCCAGAGGCACATCTTTATCCTAAAACTCAAGATTTGGCATTACAATACATTGTCCAATTTTTCAACTCGAACCCGAATAATCAAGTTATTATCAATACACATAGTCCTTATTTAATATTGGCTTTGAATAACTTGCTTTTTGCTCACCAAACGAATAGCGATAATATTGTTAAAGAGACGGGTATTAACAGAGGTAGCTGGCTTGACCCTGCACGTTTTGGCGCTTACTTAATAGAAAATGGCACTGTTAGTTCGATTTTCGATAAAGAAAATGGTTTGATTACTCATAGTATTCTTGAATATGAAGCAACAGCAATAAATGATGTTTTTGAAAAAATTTCTGATATTTATCAATCAAATAACTAATTATGCCCAATTTTCTTTCTATAAAAGCAGATATAGAAACTGCCTTTAACTCATTGAACTGTATTGAAAATATTAATACAGACTTTGGTGTTTTTGACCCAATTTCAGAGGATAATAAATCAAATGAACCTTGCAAAATTGTTCAAAGAGAAAAAGGTCATTTTAGATTCAATAACTCAAAAAGTATTGCTGTTGATTTTATCGCTATTGACAAATGTTTAATTCCAGAAAAAGACAGTGAGCGCTTCAATCGCAAATGTGATTATGCAATTTGTGCTGAATCGGATTTTTATTTTGGAGAAATAAAAAAAGTAAAAGATTCTCACGACAGTCGAAAAAAAGCTCGAAAAGAGGCAAGAGTCCAAATTGCTAATACTATTAAAACATTTTTATCGAAGCAAATCGAAATTGAACTATTTAAATTATATGGTTTAATTACAATAGTTAAAAATGAAACTACTCCAGTACGTTTTAAAAAACTTGAATCCAGCTTTGGAAGTATTGGGGTTGATTTGCAAATAGCTAATAAAATATTTATTGATTTTAAAGTTCGTATTCTTGAGGGCAATGATATAAATAAGAATTTTATTGACGAAATCATCGAGAATGACCTCGAAAGTAAAAAACACACAACTATCATTACACGATTTCCACCCGAACCGAATGGCTATTTGCACATTGGTCATGCAAAATCTATATGTTTGAACTTTGGTTTGGCATTGAAGTATGGCGGCAAAACCAATCTGCGTTTTGACGATACCAATCCAACAAAAGAGGATATTGAGTACGTGGATTCGATACGGGAAGATGTGAAATGGTTGATTGAAGGTATGCCAATGACATGGTCAGAGGAGCGTTATGCTTCCGATTATTTCCAAACGATTTATGAATTGACGGTCAAATTGATTCAAAAAGGTTTGGCTTATATTGACCATTCGACAGCAGAGGAAATGGCAACTTTGAAAGGTACGCCTACGCAAGCGGGTAAAAATTCGCCGTATCGAGACCGCTCTATTGAAGAGAATTTAGACCTTTTTGAGCAGATGAAAAGCGGTGTTTTGCCTGATGGAACATGTGTTTTAAGAGCAAAAATTGACATGGATTCACCAAATATGTTGTTGCGTGACCCTGTTATTTATCGGATTAAACATGCACATCATCATCAAACGGGTGACAAATGGTGTATTTATCCGATGTATGACTATGCGCATCCGATTTCTGATGCGATAGAAAACATCACACACTCGGTCTGTACTTTGGAATTTGAGGTGCATCGTCCTTTTTATGATTGGACGATTAAGAATTTGGAACTGTTCCCTTCGCGTCAAATCGAGTTTGCGCGTTTGAATTTGACTTATACGATTATGTCAAAAAGGAAGCTTTTGCAGTTGGTTACTGAGGGGGTAGTCAATGGTTGGGACGACCCGCGTATGCCGACAATTTCAGGCTTACGTCGTCGCGGTTATACGCCTACAAGTTTGCGTGAATTTGCGAATCGAATTGGTATTGCGAAGCGTGACAATATGATTGATGTCGGTTTATTAGAGTTTTGTGTGCGTGAAGATTTGAACAAAACAGCGCAACGTGTGATGGCTGTTTTGAATCCATTAAAGGTTGTTTTGATGAATTACCCCGACAGATTGGTAGAATTTGTTGAAATTGAGAACAATCCAGAAGACCCTGACAGTGGCAAACGAGAAGTGCCTTTTGGTCGTGAACTATGGATTGAACGTGAGGATTTTATGGAAGACCCGCCTAAAAAGTATTTCAGGCTTGCGCCAAACGGCTATTTCCGCTTGAAAGGGGCGTATATTATCAAGCATCTTGAAACGATAAAAGACGAAGAAGGCAATATCACAGAATTGCATTGTGAATATGTGACGACCTCAAAAAGTGGCAGTGACGAATCGGGCATCAAAGTAAAAGGTGTAGGGCATTGGGTCAATATCGAAACGGCGGTAACGGCAGAATGTCGCATTTATGACCGTTTGTTTTCTGTTGAAAACCCTGATGGTGATAAAGAAAAATCGTTTTTAGAATATATCAATCCCAATTCATTGACTGTTTTAGAGACGATTTTTGTTGAACCTTCGGTAAAAGATTTGGCAGTTAATGACCGTGTGCAATTCCTCCGTCATGGTTATTTTGCGGTGGATAAGGATTCGACGGAAGATAAATTGGTTTTCAATCGGACAGTGACTTTGAAGGATTCATGGAAAGCTTGACAATGAAAAGATAGAAGTAAAAATGAAAAAATGCCCAAATGAGCGATTTGCTTATTTTGGGCATTTTTACTGAGGGGTCTTAACATTAAAATTTATCTTTGCTAAAAGCGTTTATCAATCATAATAATCGTTTATTTTTCACATAAATTGACTTCATCACTGTTTAAACTCATATTTTAAAATGAAAATTCACCATCTTTTTGTTGTTTTAATGGCATTAACCCTATCAAGTTGTCAAGCACAAGCCAACCTCATCAGTATTTCAAATACTAATAAGGGCAATACGGGACATCGTGGTATCATTCCAAATGATGAAAATTATAAACCTATAGAAGGTAAAGACTATTATAACCTAACAATGACAATCATGGGCGATTGTACCCTCGAAATCTCTAATTTGACAGTTAAAACCGATGGCGGGCAAGTCAAATTGATGCCTAAATTTGAAGATGGTTCGATAAAAAAACGCTTCAAAAAAGGGGAAATAGTTTATCTACGTGTTGAAAAAGATAAAGAAATGACGGTTGCAAAACCAAGTATCGAAGGCGAAGGCAATTTGAACATAAAAATAAATGGTCGTTTGAAACGGATTCCGATTAAGGAATTTACAATGATTTTTCCGATGTAGTAGAATCCTTCGTTTACTTAAACGGCTGCCGTGGTGTCCACTTTTCACGTGGACTTAAAAGGGGCAAAGCATAAGGCAAAATCCAATTAAACAAACAGTTTTCGTGTTTCAAAAACAGCGACATTTCCTCTGAAACTGCTCCAACAGAACTTTTGATTTCATGGGCAGTACGTGCAAAAACGATGCGTTTGGCTTTTTGGTCAATACCCGTTTTGATGATGTCAAAAAGCATATTTAGATACAATTGATGGGCTGCATTTTGAGCCATGTCGTAACCTAAAAAATGTGCTTCTAAATCGTCTCCATTTGTAATCGTTGTAAAAAAACCAATCAATTGCCCTTCTTGAAAATAACCAAACAAACGGAAATTGTCTTCCAATTCATTTTTCAAATTCACAAAATAACCTTCATGCAAATGAACGAGGTTGACGGCTGAATTGTCGCAAACTTGCTTGTAAAGGTCGTTTATGCGTGTTTTATGTGCTAAAATGCGTTCAATATTGAATTCTTTAAGTTCAACACCGACCATTTTTTTGAAGGCTCGTTTGGCACGAACACGATATTTTGAACCAAGTGCATCGAGATAATCCTCAAATTTTGTCCATTCAGAAGGTATATCAAAAACAAAATTTGGCTCTACTTGAAATTCATTATATCCTTCAAGTGACTGAACCAACTTGTGATGATTTGAGCCAATAGGAAAATCTTTGATGAAAACAGCATTGATTTTCGTCCCTTTCGCAGCGAGTTGTTTTTTAGCCAATTCGACCCCCTCAGTAAAAAGTAGTTTTTTATCTTCAAACGTAAGCAATTGATTATCAAAGGAAAACGAATGGTCGCCTGTCAACATCAAATTACCAATTATCAATGTATTGTATTGAACTATTCCAGCTAACCATTTTTTGAAAGTCAACCAACCATCTTTTCTACCTGAAAAATTGAGACTGTCACCTGCATTAAAATGTTTGATTTGACAAGTCATGAAACCTACAACTTCTCCCCTCTTTTCAAAAACCAAATAACAAAATTTGAAATCACGAGGTGGCTTATTTTCAAGGACACGTAGATATTCTGCACTCAAAAAAAGATCTTTATTTTGACCAAAAGAATGACGACTTTCTGTTTCTATTTCAGAAAGAGAAGTATAAAAATGGATACAAAAATCATTGATAATCAAGCTATTATTGCCCAATTTAGGAGTAGATAGTGCCGTTTGAAAAAGATGTTTACATGGATACATATTCTGAATAAGTGATTAGTGCAATTTATGAACAGTTTTTCCCTGAAAAGGTTGTCTTACTTATGACGTTTGGTTGGATAGGATATTTTAACTCAAAAGAAACTGTTTAAAAAAAATGAAAGGCTATCTAAAATGAACTAAATAATATCCATCATCTCTATCTTAAGCATAAGCCTCAATTGCCTCCATCTTTAGATGGAGAGTTAGAAATCCAATATTTTATTTTTATTCTCCATCTAAAGATGGAGGCAATTGAGACCTGTAAAACAATAAGATATAGTGGTATAATTTATTTTTATTTCATTACTAACTAATTGACTATCAAGTTTGTATGACACCCACATTAAACTTTTCAATAGGCGCATTATTCGCCGCCTCAATGCCCATAGCAATCCATTGACGTGTATCTAAAGGGTCAATTATAGCATCAACCCACAAGCGGGCGGCTGCATAATGCGGGGTCGTTTGGCTATCGTAGCGGTCTTTTATTTTGTTATAAAGCGTCATTTCGTCCTCTTCTGTCAACTCCTGCCCTTTCGATTTCATTGAAGCTGTTTGTATTTGCACCAAAACCTTAGCCGATTGTGCGCCACCCATCACTGCAATTTTGGCGGAGGGCCATGCGACTATCAGTCGTGGGTCATAAGCTTTGCCGCACATAGCGTAATTGCCCGCTCCGTAGGAATTGCCTATAACAATACTGAATTTAGGCACTGTTGAATTGGCTACCGCATTGACCATTTTTGCACCGTCTTTGATGATGCCGCCATGTTCGGAACGTGTGCCGACCATAAAACCCGTCACATCGTGAAAAAACACCAACGGAATTTTCTTTTGATTGCAATTCATAATAAAACGAGTCGCTTTATCAGCAGAATCAGAGTAAATCACGCCACCAAATTGCATTTCGCCTTGACCATTTTTGACTACAAGTCGTTGATTAGCTACGATTCCGACTGCCCAACCTTCAATGCGCGCATAAGCGCAAACGATGGTTTTGCCGTAGTCTTCTTTGTACAAAGTCAATTCGGAATTGTCCACCAAACGTTTTAAAACCTCAATCATATCATAAGGCTTCGAGCGATTGTCGGCAGGGAACAATTCGAGCAATTCGTTGGGTTCATACTGAGGGGGTATTGCATCAACTTTTGAGAAACCAGCGTTTTC
>JAYSQG010000311.1:0-8732 GCA_043721685.1 Saprospiraceae bacterium
GGGCAACCGTAAAGGTTGCCCCTACCATACACCACGTTATTATTTACTCATTACTTTACGAATGACAAAGTCTTAAAAGTCAATATTTTATAGATTTTACTGAGGGGGGCGTTTAACGAGTTATAGAATGAATTGATACCACTTCGCCCTTACTATCGTCTTTTTTTCAAAGCTTTTGCAATCGCTTCTTGTGCCAAAGGTTCCATGATTTTAAAGCCTTCTAAAGTTGGATGAATACCATCTCTTGCCAATTCTTTACTCATACCGTTGCGGCTGTCCTTCATAATCGTATGATAATCAAGATAAACGAGTTTGTTCTCATCAGCATACGCTTTCAATTTCTCATTTAGTCGAATCACTTTGTTTGGCACGTCTTGAACGGATTTCCGCCAAGGGAATTCAAACGCAGGGTGAATGGACGCAATGACGACTTTTATTTTATTGGCTTTTGCAATTTCAACCATCGAGGAAATATTCCCGATTGTAAAGTTGTCGTCGTAAGGTCCTGTATTTTCAGCAATATCATTGATACCAGCACTGATAACCAATACTTTAGGTTTTAAATCCAAAACATCTTGACGAAAACGCAACAGCATTTGCGGCGTGGTTTGCCCACTGATACCACGTCCAACATAGTTATTGTTTTTGAAAAAATTAGAATCTGCTCTCACCCACCCCTCAGTAATGGAGTTGCCGAGAAAGACGACACGGGTTTCTTTTTTTGCCAACATCGGTAATGTTTTGTTGTCTTCTTTATAACGATTCAAAAAGCCAAAGTCTGTCCGATTCCGCATATCGAAGTTGCGCCAGTAGTCATCGCGGTCATCAATTCGGGTTGTTACGGCTTTAACCAAACCATGTATAAACAGCCATTCTTCAAAACGGTCAATCCACCTATCGGTCGGAATATTGTTCTTTCTCATGCCAAAACCATGACCGCCTTTTTCAAAAATATGCAATTCAGCGGGTTGTTTAGCCACTAACCATTCGTTGTAAATATCTGCGCTGTGCGGTGCTAAACCCAACTGGTCATCGCTTGCAGCACAGACAAAAATGGGCGTTTTTACTGAGGGGGGTGTTGAACCGATGATGGCGGATTTGTAAGCATATATAGGCGCAACAAAATTGGGTCTGTCGGCATCTATGGCATTGTAAACGACGGACATCGTTAAAGTACCACCTGCCGAAAAGCCCATAAAACCAATGCGCGTTGGGTCAATATTCATGTCATTTGCGTGAGAACGCACATATTGCATCGCCGCCAAACCATCGTGCATTGCCATGTTGACAACGGAATCATTCTCTTCATCTAATTTCTTAAAGTCAGTCATTTTGCCCATCAATTCTTTTACAGGATCATCTGTGAGGCTTCTGACAACGCGATATTTCAAGACAAAAGCGGCTATCCCTTTGGCATTCAGCCATTTAGCAACGTCTGTCCCTTCACTTTCGATAGACAAAGTATGAAAAGCACCACCGGGCGCAATAATGACCGCAGTTCCATTTGCTACTGAGGGGGCAGGCAGAAACGCCGTTATTGTTGGATTTGAGACATTATAGACAATATGTGTATTGAACATATTTTGGGTGCTTTCCTTTTCATCCCAAGTCCATGTTTCTGAACCTTGCGGTTTGCTGTCATATAAATTGATGACTTTTTGAGCCTGTGAAAGGGTGCTTGAAATAAGAAGAAGCAGCGTTAATAGATTGATTTTCATGATTTTAGAATGTGCTTTTATTTAACAACTATTTTGTTTTTCGCTAAGTGTCGGAATGAATATAAGTCAACCTTACACTACAAAACCAAAGGTATTATTTTGAAGTTTAGGTTTTGAACAAAAATTGTCAAAACATTAAAGAATCGTTAAAATACGCTTTTGCAACCCCGAACAACGTGACAAGCCCTTTCCATTACGTCAAAAGTCTATTATTCACAATTAGTAAAAATTATTATACTTAAAATTTAAACGACAATGAAATTCAAAGCAATCATCTCATTCGCATTCATGGCATTGTTTTTTGCCACAACAACTTTTGCGCAAGTAGCAGAACCGACAACGACAAGCACAACAACCACTGTTCCTTCAAAAGGTCAAACGCAAAGGCCTACTAAAGCTGATAAAAAAGGCAAATCCAAAGATAAAACGAAATCGAAAGGAAAAGGCAACGCCGATTGGGGGCACGACAGAGGTCAGGGAGGAGAACACAAAGCAGACAAAAACAACGGCGAAGCCCGTAAAAAAGATAATGACGAAGAGCACAGAGGCGATAAAGGAAAAACAAAAGGTCAAAAAGAACACCATGACACCGACGTCGATGATGATCAAAAAGGTCAAAAAGAACACGGTGATAAAGATAAAATGAAAAAACCTGAAAATGCTCAGACAGAGCCAGAAGGCGGAGAACAAAAATCCATGAAAGACCGCAAAACAAAGAAGAAGTCGAACTAATAAACACAATTTTTCAAGGGCTGTATCCATTAAGATGCAGCCCTTTTTTTATGTATTTCACTACCTTTTTGTTTATATCAAAATGTAATGCTAATTTGCTTTCCCTTTTGACAAAACTATTTGCCCATTAAGGTATCATTCACCGCATCTCTCACGTTGCGATAAATATCAATAAAACTTTTCAAATCAAAATCTGATAATATGGAAACTCTAACAATGAAATACGCCGAACTCGGCAACTATATCGGCGGCAAAACACAAGCCTCGACAAGCCACCGTTGGCTCGATGTCGTCTCTCCTACTGACGGGTCGCTTTTAAGTCGTGTCCCGATGTCGAACGCCAATGATTTAGATGTTGCTGTTGAAGCTGCTAAAGCCGCTTTTGAAGGTTGGTCTAAAATGCCGATTAAAGAACGGGTGCAAGTCTTCTTTCGTTACAAAAACCTTTTGGAGCGTGATATTGAAGAACTAACCTATCTCGTACATGAAGAAAATGGTAAAACCCTTAACGAAGCTCGTGCTGAAGTCGAAAAATCCATCGAGTTAACAGAGTTCGCTTGCGCCATGCCACAACTCGTTCAAGGTGAATTATTGGAGGTGTCAAAAGGGGTTGAGTGCCGAACCGAGCGTTTTCCATTAGGCGTTGTTGCTTCGATTGTACCGTTCAATTTCCCTGCAATGGTGCCCAATTGGACAATTCCCAACGCTCTTGTTTTAGGTAATACGATGATTGTCAAACCATCGGAACAAGTACCCCTCAGTACCATGCGCCTTGCTGCCTTGTTGAAAGAAGCAGGTTTGCCCGATGGCGTTTTGAACATCGTTCATGGTGACCGCGACATTGTGGAAGCGATTTGTGACCACGAAGGCATCGAAGCCGTGTCGTTTGTCGGTTCTACAAAAGTTGCCAAAATCGTTTATAAACGGGCTTCTTCTAACCTAAAACGCTGTTTGGCTTTGGGCGGTGCTAAAAATCACCTCATTGTTTTGCCTGATGCACACCCTGCTATGACCGCTTCTAATGTGGCGGCTTCTATGGCGGGTTGTGCGGGACAACGTTGTATGGCGGCATCTGCAATGTTGGCAGTGGGTCCTGTTGACCACATCATTGCTTTGCTTTGTGACGAAGCACGTAAAATTCAAGTCGGTAAAAACCTCGGTGCAGTCATATCGCCCGAAGCAAAACAACGGATTGAACGCTACATAAATGAAGCAGAAGCGGCTGGCGCAAGGGTTTTGGTGGATGGTCGAAATGCTGTTGTTGAAGGGAAAGAAGGCGGTTTTTATGTTGGCACAACGGTTATTGACCACGTTACACCCGATATGGCAATAGCCAAAGAAGAGGTTTTTGGACCCGTCATCAGCATCATACGCACCAATTCTATTGACGAGGCTTTGGCTATTGAAAACGCCAATCCTTACGGCAATGCGGCTTCTGTTTTTACTCAAAATGGTGGTTTTGCACGTTATATTATGGAACGTGCTTCGGCGGGTATGGTCGGTGTCAATATAGGTGTACCTGTTCCCCGCGAGCCATTTTCCTTTGGTGGTTGGAATGATTCACGGTTTGGTGTCGGCGATATTACAGGTAAAAGTTCGATTGAGTTTTGGACTAAATTAAAAAAGACGACGACTAAGTGGAATGCGGAAGCGAAGACGAACTGGATGTCGTAGTGATTTAATTTAACACATCTTATGTCTAACTATGTGTTAAAACAATATAGATTTTATGCCGATAATAGACGAAATACCTTCATTCTATGCGCCTGACAGAGCTACGTGGCGCAAGTGGTTGCTTGAAAATTACGAAACGTCAACAGGTGTATTCCTTTTGTCGCATCTAAAAGGCACAGGCACCCCCTCAGTAAAATACGACGAAAGCGTAGAGGAAGCCCTTTGTTTTGGATGGATTGACAGTCAAAAACGAAGGTTTGATGTTGCCCGCAGGTTTGGCAAAAGTTGAATGGGCAAAACAAAACGGTACTTGGGACGCTTTGAATGAAGTGTCAGAAGGCATTGTGCCACCCGATTTGATGGTGGCTTTTGAACAAAATCATCCTGCTTTAGCGCATTGGGAACAATTCTCAAAATCAAGCCGTAAAGCCATTTTAGAATGGATTTTAAATGCTAAAACGCCTGAAACACGTGCGAAACGGATATTGGAAACAGCCACTTTGGCAGCGCAAAATGTGAAAGCGAATCAGTATGTGAAGAAAACATAACCCCTCAGTATTTTTCCTTAAATTTGCTATTAAAATAAAGAAAAATGAGCCACGCAACAACCATTTACGGATTAACACATCCGAAACTAACCATTGTCGCTGACGAAATGTCAGAAGATGAGTTTTTCTATTTTTGTCAACAAAACCCAAACTTGCGGATTGAACGCGAGGCGGATAAAAAAATAAAAATTATGGAACCAACAGGAAACGAAAGCGGATTTTATGAACTTGAAGTCAGTAGTGAAGTCCGCAATTGGGCAAAAGCTGACAAAACAGGCATCGCATTTAGTCCAAGTACAGGTTTTACAATGCCAACAGGTGCGGTCAAGTCACCCGATGCGTCTTGGTTGCCACTTCATGAATGGTTGCAACTACCCGCAGAAGACCGCAAGAAGTTCACCCATGTTTGCCCTTATTTTGTCGTAGAAGTCCGTTCTGAAAACGATAGTTTGGTTGATTTACAACATAAAATGCTCGAATGGATAGAAAATGGTGTCAAATTAGGTTGGCTCATTGACCCTAAAACCCGTACAAGTTATATCTATCGCGCCAATGGTTCTATGGAAACCGTTGAAGGTTTTGATAAAAAACTATCGGGTGAAGATGTCTTAAAAGGCTTTGAACTCGATTTGTCTTTGTTGATATTGCCCGAATGATACCCCTCAGTATTAAAGCATTTTTTGTCATTCTGAACGCAGTGAAAGAATCTAAATAATAATAAAATAGATTCTTTCACTGCGTTCAGAATGACAAAAAAGGCATCTTGAATAAAAATTGTTAATAATAAAATCAAATTATAATGCTAACAGCAACAGAAGAAACAACAGCCACAGACCGCGCTGAAATCATCCAAAACAACTCTGATTACACCTTGTTTTCATGGTCAAAACAAACAGGTTTGAATCCTCTTGCCATAGAACGTGCCGAAGGCGTGTATCTCTATGATTACAATGGTAAACGCATTCTCGATTTTTCATCAGGTCTGATGAATGTCAATATTGGGCATGGCAATCAACGGGTTACGCATGCCGTTGCCAAGCAAATGCAGCAAGTCAGCTACGTTACACCGAGTTGCGTTACAAAAGTCAGAGGTGATTTAGGTAAAAAATTGGCTGAAATCACGCCCGAAGGTTTGAACAAAACCCTTTTTACTGTCTGCGGTGCCACAGCGATTGAAAACGCTATGAAATTGGCGCGACAATACACAGGACGGCATAAAATCATCGCTCGATATCGGGCTTATCACGGCGCAAGCTATGGCGCAATGACGGCAGGTGGCGACCCCCGTAAATTGCCAAGCGACAGCCAACAAGTGCCGAATGTCATTCATGTCGAAGACCCGTTTTGCTACCGTTGTCCGTTCGGTCAAAAAGGGTATAACTCATGTCAGTATGAATGTACAAGTCATATCGAACGGGTCATAGAATTTGAAGGACCTGAAAATGTGGCGGCGATACTCATGGAAGGCGAAAGCGGTTCATCGGGCTGCATCAAGTACCCCCCTCAGTATTGGCACAACTTGCGAGACATTTGTGACAAACACGGCATTTTGCTTATTTCTGATGAAGTGATGTCGGGTTTTGGACGCACAGGCAAATGGTGGGGCGTGGACAATTTCGGCGTTGTTCCCGATATGATTGCTACTGCAAAAGGCATTACAGCAGGTTATTTGCCGTTAGGCGCACTCATTGTCAGCGATAAAATTGCGGCACATTACAATGACCGTCCTTTGATGTTGGGTTTGACTTACTCGGCGCATCCAGTTTCTTGTGCCGCGGGTTTGGAGACTTTGCAGATATATCAAGACGATAATTTGGTCGAAAATGCCTCAAAAATGGGCAAATACCTTGATAAACAAGTCGCTAAGCTCATAGAAAAACACCCATGTATTGGCGATTGGCGCAACACAGGTTTGCTCGGCTGCCTTGAATTGGTCAAAAATAGAGAAACGAAAGAGGCACTTGCGCCTTTCAATGCCAAACCATCAGAAATGGGCATTATGCCAAAAGTCGCTGCTAAATTGACGGAACTCGGTATGTACACTTTTGTGCGTTGGAATTACATTTTCATCGCCCCGCCGTTGATTGTGACGGAAGCACAAATTGATGAAGGATTGGCGATGATTTCAGAGGCTTTGGCGATTGCGGATACGGTTTGTGTGTAACTAAAAAATCAGAAAATAATAATGGAATTTAAAAACGACCAAAAGGTAGAAAGCACCATTCGCTATCTTTATTACTTCATTTCAGCGATTTTGTGCTTGTTTTTGATTTTGTTGACCGACAAAATCCTTGATGATTTGGGCAACTCGGTGACGAGACCGACACAAGCTCAATTTGAGAACAAAGTCTTGCAAGACTCCTTAAATATGGTCAAAAAACCTCTAACAATTCAAACAGAGGAATACGCCACACGTACTGAACAATTGCAGAAAACATCGAGTTTGGCAGAAGAAAAGTACGAAAATGCCAAAGAATCCTTCGACAATTGGCTCAAAGCGAGGGAAACGATTGGCGCACCTTCGCAAGACAAAGAAGTTATCAGCCGCGCTGAACGGCTTGACGATTACTATAAAATCAAACAGGCTTGGAGCAAACAATTATCGTTGTTGGAAGACACGACTCAGACGATTCAAAGTCAACTCAACGCCCTTGATGAACAGGTAGAAACAGACCGTAATCACGCGCAAACCGCCTATTCAAAAGCACTGCAAAGCTACGAAGTAAAGGTGTTTTTCATCCGTTTACTGTTCATTTTGCCCATTTTGGCTTTGGGTATCTTTTTTTATGTTCGGTATCGCAAACATAAGTTCTGGCCTCTCTATCTCGGTTTTACCTTCTTTTCATTGTATGCTTTTTTTGTTGGGTTAATCCCTTATTTGCCCTCTTATGGTGGCTATGTCCGTTATTCAGTAGGTATTTTGTTGTCATTGGCAGGTGGATATTATGCTATAAAAAACATTCGAAGCTACCTCGAACAACGTCAAGCTGCCCTTAAATTGTCTTCTGTTGAACGTTCAAAAAATGTAGAATCTGATACGGCGTTTAAGGCTTATGACCAGCATATTTGCCCATCATGTGGGAAAGATTTTATTTTTAAAAATTGGGTAGTCAGTAAGCCGACTGGTAATGAAGTGAGTTTTTCTGTATCTAATTATTGTCGTCAATGTGGTTTGCAATTGTTTAAAAAATGTACAAGTTGTAGTGAAAATCGGTTTGCACATTTGCCTTATTGCTCAAATTGTGGTGTGACAAATACCGACAGCACCCCCTCAGTATAATTGATTAATATGCTTTTTTTTTAAAAAAAAGTGGATAATGAGGCTCATTGCGAGCAAGCCTCATTATCCACTATCTACTATCCTTTATCCACTATTTAGCTCACCATCACTTCATCAGATTGTACAGTATCGCTCTTCAACGAATTCGGTCCAATCGTTTTAGCCCGCACCACCAATTTAGAACCAAAAGGAAGCGTCAATTCCATTCTTTTGCCCTCGTTGTACAAGCCATTTTGCCATTCGCCGCCATTGAGCTGCAATTCAAAGGCAGTGGTGACAGCATATTGGGCTTTATCCCACTCCACAATCATGATGTTGCGGCGTTGGTCATTATAGACTTTCAAGTTTGTTGGTGGTAGGACATAAGTGACATTTTGACGTTCAGGTGCTTTGCAAAGCGTATAACCTGCATCTTTTTTCAAGGTGTCATGCTCATTGGTCTGCCATTCGGCATCCATCAATTTACCGATGCGTACAAAAGCCTGATACAAAGTATCATAAGCCACGTTTTTGGCATCAATCGCTTCTTTTGCGCGACTTCTACTTTTGATGAGCGCGTTTTGGAATAAGTCAGCTTTGACCTGCATATCCGTAACAGCCGTTTGAAATAGCGCATAAACGGGTTTTTCGTTCATGCCGTCATAGACGAGGTCGGCAAAAGTTTTGAACTCGTCTTTTTTAATACGTCCGAGGACGGTGTAATTGATATTACTCATTGTTGAAATGAATTTAAAAAATGATTGAAAGATTGTAGTGGATGTAAACAAGTCAAATAAGCCA
>JAYSQG010000312.1:0-4203 GCA_043721685.1 Saprospiraceae bacterium
GAAGATTTTAAAAGACTCGCAGAAGCCGACGTTGCCATCGAATTTACAAGACCTGAATCTGCTTTCGATAACCTCAAACAATGTATCGCAGCAAAAGTTCCCGTTGTTTGTGGCACGACAGGTTGGTTAGAGCATTATGACACGGTTTCTGAAATGTGCCGTCAAAACGATTCAGCTTTTTTTTATGCGTCGAATTACAGCATTGGTGTCAATATCTTTTTTGAAATCAACCGCCGTTTGGCTTCGATGATGAACAACTACCCAATGTATGACGTGCGGATGGAAGAAACACACCACACCCAAAAACTCGATGCGCCAAGCGGTACAGCTATCACATTAGCTAACAGCATTTTAGAAAATGTGGAAAGAAAGACAAAATGGGTTTGTGATACTGAGGGGGCTGCTGATGCCATCAACATTACGGCTAAACGTATTGACCCCGCACCTGGTACGCACATCGTTACCTACGACTCGCCAATTGATACGATTGAAATATCGCATACCGCTCATTCACGCGAGGGTTTTGCAACGGGTGCTGTTTTGGCAGCAGAATGGATTTTTGGAAAGAAAGGCGTGTTTTCGATGAAAGACATGTTGGGGTTTTAATTTATAGAGGATAATTTATAAAATGAATTTCTATGAAAAAACAAGCTTTATTTTTATTACTCCTGTTAATGGTGAGTCCTGCCTTTGGGCAACCATTTCCAAACCCAGTCCTCAATGGGCGGCTTAAAGTTTCCGACAACAACCGTTTTTTAGTGCATGAAAACGGGAAACCGTTTTATTGGTTAGGCGATACGGCATGGGAGCTTTTCCATAGACTCACGCGAGAGGAAGCAGAAAAGTATCTGAAACGCAGAGCAGAACAAGGCTTTACCGTCATTCAAGCAGTTGCTTTAGCAGAGCTTCAAGGCTTGAAAGACCCTAATCCCTATTGGGAAGTACCGCTTGACAACCTTGACCCAACAAAACCACGTGATGCCTATTTTCAACATGTAGATTGGATAATTGATAAAGCCGCTGAGTTGGGTTTGTACATCGCGCTCCTTCCTACGTGGGGTGACAAACTGAGTAAAAACAGTTGGGGCGATGGTCCTGAAATTTTCAATGCCGACAATGCCAAAGTCTATGGCAAATGGATAGGCAATCGCTACAAAGACCGCAAAAACATTATTTGGGTATTGATGGGCGACCGAAATCCGCGCAATGAGCAAGATGTAAACGTTTGGCGTGCCATGGCAGTGGGTATTACTGCCGGAGTCGGCGGTGCAGACAATGCCTTGATGACGGCACACCCACAACCCAATGATATAGCAGATGGTGGTTCTGGAAAATGGTTTCACAATGACACGTGGTTTGATTTCAATATGTTCCAAACAGGGCATTGTAGAGAAAACCCCGTTTATGACCGTATGAAAGTAGCCTATAATCGCACACCGACTAAACCAACTTTGGATGGCGAGCCGCTTTATGAAGACCATCCTGTGTGTTTCAACAGAACTGAATTGGGCTTGTCCAATGCTTATGACATACGTATATCGGCATATTGGGACGTTTTTGCTGGGGCTTTTGGCAATACGTATGGTTGCCACGATGTTTGGCAGATGTACACACCTCAAAGAAAGAGTATCAACGGTGCCAGTATTCCGTGGTACGATGCGTTGAATTTACCTGCCGCTGAACAGATGAAATATTTACGTAAACTCATAGAGTCACGTCCAATGCTCGACCGCATACCCGACCAAACGCTTGTGACCGACCCCCTCAGTATTTACGACCATATCCAAGCCACGCGCGGCAAGGACTATGCTTTTATTTATAGTACAAAAGGTAAACCCATAACAGTCAATATGGGTAAAATATCTGGTGAAAAAGTAGTCGCTTATTGGTTCGACCCCCGCAATGGCTCGATCAAGGATATTGGTCGTTTTGTGAATACCGGTTTACAACAATTTACACCACTGACAACGGGTTATGGTCAGGACTGGGTATTAATTTTAGATGATTTGAGTAAAAATTATAAAAAGCCTTAAAACGTTTTAATCCCGCTTGATTATCTTTCTGTCCACAATCTCGCGTTGAATTTTGTCACGATACTGTACGCTTACCGGCATCTTTATATCACCTATGAGGGTCAAAGTTTCACGTTCTATGGTATGGACAAAACGATTGTTAATCAAATAAGACCTATGAATGCGCGAAAATACTGAGGGGGGCAGTTGTTGCTCAAAATTGCGTAATGGGGCAACGACTGTATGTACATCTCCTTTAATAGTATGGACTTGGACATAATTCTCCATTGACTTCAAATAAACCACTTCGTTATATCTCAATTTGACATGGGTGTGATGTATCTTGATGAAGAAGTATTCTTCCTCCTCTTTTTCATAGCCAGCGGCTAATGCTTTATTGGCTTCAAAACGCAGGCGAACTTTTTCGACACATTTCATGAACCTCTCCAATTCAACAGGCTTCACTATGAAGTCCGTCGCCGAAATCTCGAAACCGTCAAGAGCATATTGAGGATGCGCCGTCACAAAGACAACCAGGGGTGGATTTTCAAGACTTTTAATAAATTTAACACTGTCCAATTCAGGTAAATCAATATCAGAAACGACCAAATCAACCTCTCCAGCAGCTATATGTGGATACGCTTCGAGGGTTGAGGAAAAAGTACCAACAAGCTCTAAAACGGAGGAAGTTTAGACAAAACGTTTCAATAAATCAAGCCAATTGGGTTCATTATCTATGACTATTGTACGAATTTTCATTTTAAAACACTTTGTTTAAAAAACACTATAAAAAACAAATGTATAGCGGCTTTTTTACTTGCCAAAACCTAATTTCATTCATCAAAACATCCAAAAAAATGTTTTAAAGGTTCATACGCTCTAACTGCTTATTCACATAGGCTAACTGCCTATTCATCAAATATAAAAATTTAAGTTTTTTTTTAAGCTTAACTAAACTCTTTAAGATCTCTTGCTACTGCCAATCTGCGACAACTTGTATTTTATGGCAAGTTAAGTTTTTTTGTAATGATCGTTTGTCATAATCGATTTGTTTTCGATTTTAAAAAATAAAACAATATCCAAACGTCCAAAATACTGAGGGGTCTGTTTTCACAGTCTCATCACTTTTTTTTGATGATTTGTAGAAAAAAAAGCCTTTCGTTACAGAGTTTCCTTACATTTACCAACGAAAGTTCAACCAATTTTATAAACTACCAAATGTATTTCTATGCAACTTCTGATTGAAAATCTCTCTAAAACCTATTCCAATGGCGTAAAAGCCTTAGTTGATGTATCGTTGACTATTCCGCAAGGCATGTTCGGTTTGTTAGGTCCGAACGGTGCAGGAAAATCGTCTTTGATGCGCACCATTGCCACTTTGCAAGATGCCGATAGTGGCTCGATTATGTTGGGCAATATCAATGTGTCTGAACAAAAAGAAGCCGTTCGCAAAGTATTGGGTTATCTGCCACAAGAGTTCGGCGTGTATCCTAAAATCAGCGCGGAAATGATGCTCGACCACATCGCTCGTCTAAAAGGCATTGCCAACACCAGCGAGCGCAAAGAAACCGTTGAGGCGTTGCTGCAAAAAGTCAATTTATACACCGAGCGCAAGCGCAACCTCGGCACGTATTCGGGCGGTATGAAACAACGCTTCGGCATCGCCCAAGCCTTGATTGGCAACCCTAATTTGCTGATTGTGGACGAACCGACCGCAGGGCTTGACCCCGCAGAACGCAATCGTTTTTACAATCTGTTGAGCGAAATCGGTGAAAACACCATCGTTATTTTAAGTACGCACATTGTTGAAGACATCAAAACATTGTGCAGCCGTTTTGCCATTATATGCGGCGGCGAAGTCATGTTGATTGCTACGCCACAAGACGCAGTGGAGAGTATGCAAGGAAAAACATGGACAAAAGCCATTGACAAAGCCGATTTAGAAGCTGAACGCCTCGTTCACAAAGTCATTTCAACCCAACTAAGCGGCGGTAAACTCTTCATCCGCATCGTGAGCGACGGCGCAACCGAAGCGGGTTATTCAGCCGTTGAACCCACGCTCGAAGACGTGTATTTTAATACCATCTCAGAAAAAATGGATTTAATCACCCTTTAGTTAATGGTGAATGGTGAATGGTGAATGGTGAATTATTCACCATTCACCATTCACCATTCACCATTCACCATTACT
>JAYSQG010000313.1:0-2589 GCA_043721685.1 Saprospiraceae bacterium
AGTGTTTTATCGGTTGATTCTTTTTCTAAATTATTGATTCTATTTTCGCGGTCGGTCATCATATCTTTAGAAACATAATTATCAGCAATATTTTTTACAGTCAGATATTGACCGCTTCCAACGAGCCGATTGTAAACGAATAAGCCTGCTAATAATGCGCCGAGGACGAAACTTGCAAAAAGATAAATCAGTTCCATAGTGAAATATTAATATTTAAAATTCGTTTTTAAATCCATTAATAGCATTTTTTTTCAAACATAAAATTACAACTATCGCGTATAAATTGAAATTTTTTGTGTTAATTTTTAACAAAAAGATTAAGTTCTTATTAACGAAGCTTAACAGAATTTCTTCGTTTGATAAATATAGACCCTTCATCTTTTCGTTTTTTTTTTGAATGATGTGCTATTAATATTTTGTAAAAAAGAGAGTACAGTATCTCTGTCTCGACAAATTTTTCTAATTTTGCCATGCAAAAGTTCCACTATTTAAGCATTATTACACTTTTTTTAATGATTGGGGTTTATTCGACAAGTTGTTTTGACCCAACAATCCCTCAAGAAGATGATGCGACACCTTACATTGTCAATTTCACGTTTTCTAAACCGTCTTCAACAACTTTTTTAAAAAATCAATACATACCTATTGAAATCCGCTTTGACCGCAATAAAGGACAATAATTTTATTAAAATTACACACAAAAAAGACATGATTAAAAGCGCATTTTTGACTATTTCAAGTATGGTTTTGAGTATAGGTTTATGTATTGCCCCAAGCAAAACGATGCCTATTCAAACAGAAACAGAGAGTTTGCCTGTAAAATTGAGCAGTGCTGCAGACGTTTTAAATAAACAAACAAATTTGACACCCGCCGAACAAGCACGGTTTTTACTCCGAAAAGTCTATTTAACAGGCAAAGTAGGTAGTGAGTTGCCCGAACTTGATCCTGAATTAGAAAAAAGAGTCGGTCAAAAATGCTTGATTTCACGTGATCAATTGAGGGCTTACCTTGAAAGAAATCATATTGCTGAATGGGAAGTCGGCGGCAATATTGATTTGCCGTTGAGTTCTGTAACAGATGCCAAAGGGAACCAAAATTTTGCAAAATATATGGTTATTCACGATACAAGTTATCCGCGTTATGAGTCGAGTTTTCCAAAAAACATAGATGATGAATCGTGGGAATGGAATCGTTTGAACCGTTGGGTGGCGAATGTAACACATATTTTTGTCAACCGTATAGGTGATTCTAAAACGATGAACCCTTTTCATGAAAGTGTTACGGCGACTAAATTAGAGCGTTTTGTGTTGGGAGAAGGGGCTACTAAGGGTTTGTATTTACATATCGAATTGATTCAGCCCAGAAAATCTATGAAAGGTTATGGTCGCCACAACGATGTTGATGCACCAACGCTTGGTTTTACCACCCCTCAGTATAAACGATTGGCACAGCTTTACACAATTGCAGCCGTCCGTAAAGGCGAGTATTTGATTCCTGGTTTTCATGCGTGCGTTGATTCGGGTATCAAGTATGCACACGACGATCCACAAAATTTTGAATTGCCTAAATTTTTTGCCGCTCTCAATGAGGTTTGGAAAGACATAGAGAAACCCGTAACAAATTCAAGGGTTGGCAGTGAGTAACAATGTATTATGTATTAGGGTATTAAGAATAAAGACGATAAGACACAGTTGGTCTTATCGTCTTTGTTCTTAATATCCTAATATCTCAATACCCTTTCTGCGCTTTCACTTTACCCAAGCCACTGACCGAACTGCGGACATTTTTAGGGTCGCCTCGATAAAGTACGCTGCCCATGCCCGACACATCGGCAACCAATTCGTCACTGACATAACATTCAAGCCTTCCGATGCCGTTGACAGCACACCGAGCATTTTGAATCTTCAAATCATAAGCATCAATATTACCTGTTCCGTTGAGGAAAAGACGTGCTTTGTTGGCTTTGCCACCTATTTGGAGGTTGCCAACGCCATCTAATTTGATTTTTAGTTCTTCAATATCCACATCGTTTGCTGTAACATTGTGCGCTCATTCCAACAAAATATTGAGTTTTTGCCCTGTCCATTTGCCTTGTAAAGAGACGTTTCCAGCACCTGAAAAGACCAATTCTTCAACCGTGGGTGCAGTAATGTAAATCCGAATCTTTTCAAATTCATTCCAAAACTGCCAATTATATTGCTTCGTAATCAATAGTTTACCATCTTTGACCCGCGTTTTCATGCGGTCAATGCCTTGTTCCGAACCTTCAACGACAACGCTGAAAGTATCAGCTTGACGGATGTAAATATCGGCACCTAATTCGGCTTCGATGGTCGTGAAATCGCACAAATCGAGGTGTTCAGAGATGTCGCTGTCTCGTCTTTTTTCTCTATTTTGTGCAAAAAAAGCGGTTGCGACCATTAGAAAAGTGAGTAAAAGTCCTATTTTTTTCATGACAAAGTTCTTATTTGAATTGATGAACTGATTTTCAGAAAAGACATTTGACAAAGACTTTACCCTACAATAATTTTCAAAAAAAATAAAAAAACATAGAAATGACTAAAAATATTGGTAGAATCATCGTCTTA
>JAYSQG010000314.1:0-9439 GCA_043721685.1 Saprospiraceae bacterium
CTAACGGATTCGTAAAAATTGTTCGTTTATTTTAATCTACAAACGTGCAAATCCTAACGGATTTATAAGGTTCACAGAGATTTCCGAAGTTACCAGTAATTCACTAAAAAACACCTTAAAAGACATATATAGTAATAAATATGCCTTTTAAGGTGTGGTTATTCAAAATAAAAATAATGAAAATGTCAATTATTATATCACTTTCAATAGCTATCTTATTATCAAATTGCCAAAAAGAAATTATTACCCCTATTCCTACGCCTACACCAATATGTATTTACAACTGTGATACTCCACATTTTGAGATAGTATGGCAGCGTCCCTTAAGTTTTGATACCACAGAGTGGGCTTCTCAAAAGCCCACGATATTTGGAGAGGGGGTATTGTTTACAAAAAAGATGTATAATGAAAATCACGATACATTGAAATTTTATAATTCTCAAACAGGTAATTTGAAATGGAAATGGACAGATTTCCTCCATGATGATAAAGGATTCAGTATATCAACAAAGAATATGTTTGAAAAAGGAGGCAAATTTTTGTTTACTACTTGGCATGAAGTATACTCCGTAAATGCAACAAATGGAACCACTAATTGGCGTTATGAAGTCCCTACTCGTGAAGGGCATCCTCGTATGAATATCATTGGCAAAGACATATACCATATACATTTAGATAGGCATAGTGGCATTACCTACAATTCTTATTTAGTAAAATCGAATATTGATGTAATGAAATGGGATACGATTCACGTTCAGCCTATGATTAATAATTTTGAACCCATACACGAAATGCCAACTGCATGGATAAACCCACAAGGCGATACTATACTCATCTTTCAAATTCGATACGTTGATTTTAAAAATATCATTGGCACAGGTAATAGGACAGATATTATTGCCTACAATGTCACTCAAAAAAAAGAATATTTCAGATTTAACAATATAGATAGGTTTGGTACCGGTAGCACACAACCACCTTATGTATTGAATGATAAAGCGTATGTCCCACTCGCTCGCGATATAATATGTTTCAATATGTTGACAAAAAGTATTCAATGGCAAAAAGATTTTAGCGCAAATTTTACAAGTGGAATTCCATTTATTTTTGTAGAAAATAAATTCTTTATAAAGCCAGACAATAGAGCACTTTACCAAATTGACCCCGAAACAGGCAGCGAACTATGGGTTGACCGGGACAATGGCTCAAGCTGCTCGGATATGATATATCATGATGGATTGTTATATTATGCTTGCAACGGTAATGGGAAGTTATACGCTATCGAGGTAGCGACAGGCAAAAAAATATGGGCAGAACGCTCACCGAACCAATTTGCTAATAAATTTAATGGTTTCAAAGCTCGTTCCAATGCCAATATTGGTGATAGTGGTGTAGCAATAAATGCGGAATTAGGTTATATTTATGTATCTGATTTTTATTTTGCTATGTGTCTTAAATTATTTAAAAGATAGAGCAAAAAAATGAAAATGCTAAATATATTATCATTCATAGTTCTTGCACTTATAAGCTGTCAAAAAGACCCTTATGTGCCAATCGTATATCCTAATCCTAATTGTAATTTTGGTTTATGTGATACCTCTAAATTAGAATTGGTTTGGCAGCAACCCCTCAGTAGTGATACTGCCGAATGGGGGTCAATGCCCCCAATCGCGTTGAATAATGAAATACTTTTTTCTCGTAATACATATTTTGCAGGAATTGATACATTTAAGTTTTTTGATGCTCAAAATGGTACTTTGAAAAGAATATGGGCAGATTATTTACCAAATCGAACCGCTGCTATGTCTAATAATAATGCATTTTTCTCAAATGGAAAAGTCTTATTGACAACGTGGAAAGATGTTTATTGTATTGATTATCTAACAGGCACTACAGCATGGAGTTCAAAACTTGAAAAAGGTGATGGAAACCCCTTTATGAACGTTATAGGAGACAGGGCATACCATGTGCATTTGGATAGATATGGAGGTATAAATTATAATTCGTATTTAGTAAGAGCTAATATTATTACAGGCAAATGGGATACTGTGCATACTCAGCCTATGATTGGTAATTTTGAACCGCGCCATGTAATGCCTACCGAATGGATTAGCCCACAAGGCGACACTATACTTGTGTTTCAAATAAGGTATATCGATTTTAAAAACATTGTCGGAACGGGTAATAGAACGGATATTGTCGCTTATAATATCACTCAAAAAAAGGAATATTTTCGATACGACAATATAGATAGATTGGGTTTAGGGAGTACACAACCACCCTATGTCTTGGGTAACAAGGTTTTCGTTCCACTTATCCAAGATGTGATTTGTTTCAACATGCTGACAAAAAATATTCAATGGCAAAAAGATTTTGGCGCAAACTTCACAGGCGGTATTCCATTTATTTTTGTCGAAAATAAATTCTTTGTCAAGCCTGTTAATCGTACCCTTTACCAAATAGACCCTGAAACGGGCAATGAATTATGGGTTGACCGTGATAATGGTTCTGGATGTTCCGATATGATTTATCACAATGGCTTGTTATATTATACTTGTGATGGCGTTGGTAAAATATACGCCATAGAAGTAGCAACAGGTAAGAAAATATGGGCAGAGCCTTCACCCAACAAGTTTAAAAACTCTTTGAATGGTAATCGTCGTTTCAGCAATGCCAATATCGGTTTTGGAGGCGTGGCTATTGACCCTGAATTGGGCTATCTTTATACTTCGGATTTTTATTTTGCTATGTGTCTTAAATTACCAAAAAGATAAATATAAAATCATGAAAAAAACATTTTTTTATGCGTGTCTATTTATCGTCATGTCAATCAAGGCTGATGCCCAAATAGAAATCAAAATACAACCACTCGCTATTATAGCAAAATCGGTTAGTATCGGTATGGAATACGGCTTGAAACCTCATTTCGGCGTAGAGTTAGAATATCAATATGCCTCTAAACTGACAGGAACACTTCAAAGCCAATACAAGGCCAATGCACTGTGGTTAGGTGCAAAAAAGTATTTTAACAAAGATATTTTGCTATCAAAATTCTATGCTGGAGGTTATTCAAGTTACATGAAAGGGCAGTTTGCCTACACTTCATCATCCGTAAAACATATAGAACAACTCTCTATGTTCAGTCTCGGTGCTACGGGTGGATATAAAGCAGTAAAAATGAAAAACCATTTAATTCTTGAAGTAGGTTTAAACTTAGGTAAACGATTTTCATATATCAATGGTCGTTTGATAGATGACACATACTTTGATAAAGAACAGATAAAATTTTTCTATTATTGGGATATTTCGTTGCGTCTTTTAGTCGGTTATCGTTTTTAGAATAATTGCCGTGATGGCGTAAAATGTACTCATCGCTACGCTTGAAAAGCATACTTGTGAGGACATTTTATTTTATCAATTGAGGGGTGATACTGAGGGGTATGATTTTTCTGAACGTCGAGCAATGATTATCTAATATTGATTTTCTAAGCGAAAATTAAGCGTTTTTTGCACTATTCAATGTGAATTGTATAGATTTGCAACATAAAAAATAAATCATCACAACATGGCACTTGGCGACCGTACCGTTCTCAATCCGTTCAAACCTTTAGTCAATAAATTGCCGCAAGGGTTTCGCAATCGTGTATTTATCATACTCGCCATATTTTTTATATGGATGCTGGCATTTGATAAAGCTAATCTTTATACACAAATCAAACTTGCTCGAACGGTCAATAAATTGCAAACAGATAAAATCTATTATCAAAACCTCATCAAAGAAGTGGAAGCACAACGCCTTGATATGGAAAGCAATACCGAAAAATTTGCCCGTGAACGCTACTTTATGAAGACCAACGATGAAGATGTTTTTGTCATTGACAAAAAAAAATAAGGCATCATGCCTAAAACATATAGAAATCTATATATTTTTACACCGAAATAACGGAATATCTAAATTCTCTCATTTACTCATTCACTCACTCATTTGATATGTCAGTATTAGTCAATAAAAACTCGAGAGTCATCGTACAAGGCTTTACGGGAAAAGAAGGTACATTCCACGCTGAACAGTGCATTGAATACGGGACAAACGTCGTTGGCGGCGTAACACCCGGAAAAGGCGGCAGTACCCACCTCGACCGTCCCGTTTTCAACACCGTTAAAGATGCTGTTGACCAAGTTCAAGCAAACGTCACCTTGATATTTGTCCCTCCAAAATTTGCCGCAGATGCCATTATGGAAGCAGCAGAAGCGGGAATAGAAGTCATTATCTGCATTACTGAGGGGATTCCTGTACAAGATATGATGAAAGCTAAAGCGTATTTGAATGACAAACCTTGTCGTTTGGTTGGTCCAAACTGCCCTGGCGTTATTACACCTGGTGAAGCAAAAGTAGGTATTATGCCCGGTTTTGTCTTCAAAAAAGGACGTATTGGTATTGTTTCAAAATCTGGTACATTGACATATGAAGCGGCGGATCAAGTTGTAAAAGCTGGATTGGGCGTTTCAACAGCTATCGGAATTGGCGGCGACCCAATCATTGGAACAACAACGAAAGAAGCCGTTGAGATGTTTATGAACGATCCAGAAACCGATGCCATCGTTCTCATTGGCGAAATCGGCGGTAGTATGGAAGCAGATGCAGCACATTGGATCAAAGAAACAGGCAATAAAAAACCTGTTATTGGCTTCATTGCAGGTCAAACGGCACCAAAAGGTCGTAAAATGGGTCACGCAGGTGCGATTGTTGGCTCGGCTGACGATACGGCTGAAGCGAAAATGCGTATCCTGGGCGAATGTGGTATTCACGTCGTCAAATCGCCTGCTGACATCGGCGCAACTGTTGCTGCGGTCATTAAAGGTTAATTTTACATTAATAATTCATACTCGAATAGCGGTATTTTTGCAAAATAATGCCGTAAAGCCCATGCAATACGCATGGGCTTTATTATTTTTGACAGTTTTTATAAAATGATACTACCTAATCGTGTGTTAGCATTTACTATATTGCAAAAACAAATACTAAAACTACTCAGCCGTAACTCAGACGGTTACGACGTTTTCGACTTCCGAGTGGGTACACTTATCGGTACAAGTGTACTTTTTCTCATACCCATTATTAACAACACTTTTGAAAGCCCCATTCCTGACCTACCATTAGCACGTAATATATTGATTGTCATACAGTTGAGTCTGATTTTAGCTTCGTATCACGTAGGTTTTATTAAAAAATGGGCAAACGAAACAGGGAATCTGTTTTCCATAAGCTATGCCTTTATCATTTCTACTGCGGCTTATCTGAATCAATTTCAAACGATACAAACAGTCTTTACTCTAATCTTTTTAGTGGGCATGATTGGGATGTTTAAGTTCAAAAAAACAATGACTTTATACATTTTTTTGGCTTCAACATGTTTCATCGGACTTGTGTGGCTCAGTCCAATCGATATACACACTCAAAAATTTATCACAACAATTGCACTACTTCTTTTTACAGTTGGATATTACGTTTTTTTTATAAAATTAGACTATGTACATAGGTTGAGACAACGTGAAAATAAACTGTCCGAAAGTGAGTTATGGTTTCGCAATATTTTTGACAACGCACCAATTGGTATTGTTATGCTTGACAATACTTACAAAGCCTTCAAATTTAATCAATATTTTCAAAAAATGACGGGTTATACTGAGGGGGAGCTTTTGAATTTGGGGCTTCAAAAACTCATGTTTCATGAAGATATTATGAACCCTGAACAATTCGAAATATTTTTAGAAAAAGAAAATGCCAATATAGAACAACGTCTTATTCAAAAATCAGGTGCGACTTTATGGATACGCCAAACTTTGTCGCAAATGACTGTAAACAATAAGTTATACACGATTTCAATGTTCACGGATATTTCAGTTGAGCGTCTCGCCGATTTACAATTACAGGAGTCCACACGTCAACTATTGGCACAAAATGCCTCTTTGGAAGAGTTCAGTTATGTCATCAGCCACGATTTGCAAGAACCTTTGCGGATGATTACAAGTTTTTCACAATTTATTCTTCGGCGTTATATCGATCCCATTGGTAATGAAGAAGCGCATAAAGACTTCCAATTTGTGATTGATGGTGCGAAAAGAATGAGTACACTCATAAAAGACATGCGCGAATATACCCGTTGGAGTGCCCAAAGTTTACCCATAGAGATAGTCAATGTTAAAGAAGTACTTGCTGAAGCCAAAAAGAACCTGACCGTCGCAATCAATCTGAGTAATGTGACGATTAAGACTTCAAAACTACCGATTATTCAAGTCAATCGCCTTATGTTGCTTCAAGTTTTTCAAAACCTCATCGGTAATGCCATAAAATATCGGCATCCTTTACGGCAAGCAGAAATCGAAATATCCGTCATTCAATTGAAAAACCAATGGCTATTTCAATTTCATGACAACGGTATAGGCTTCGATGAAAAATATAAAGAAAGGATTTTTGGTATTTTTCAAAGATTAAACAATGACCGTGTAAAAGGAAATGGTATTGGATTAGCCATTTGCAAAAGAATTATTGAAAAACAAGGCGGTCGTATTTGGGCAGAATCGGTTAAAAATGAAGGTTCTATATTTAGTTTTTTAATTCCTTTTAAAGCTTTAAACAATCCTTATACTGCGGGGGTATTGCAAGAAGAACGTTTAGAAACTGTGTCAATTTGAAATCTTGAAATTTGAAATGCACATTACACCTCAAGGGAAGCTTTGGCTTTCTCATTTTTGTTTTTGTAAGAACTAAAAAAGCTTGCCCACCGCATTTGCAAAACACCTTTTATCGCTTCACTAAAAATACTCATATTCATTTTTGAAACGCCTTCTACCCTATCCACAAATTTAATAGGTACTTCTTTAATTTTAAAACCTAAAGTATGCGCCGCAAATTTCATTTCAATCTGGAATGCATAGCCAATAAAGCGTATTTTACTCAAATCAATCGCTTCCAAAACCTTACGTGAGTAACAAACGAAACCAGCAGTCGGGTCAGCAACAGGTAGCCAAGTGACTATGCGCACATACCAAGATGCACCGTAGCTCAACAAAATCCTGTCCCAAGTCCAGTTTTTGACATCGCCACCGCGAACATAACGGCTACCGACACTCATATCGCCCCCCACAGTACAAGCACGCACAAGGCGAGGTAAATCAGTGGGTTTGTGGCTAAAATCTGCATCCATTTCCAAAATATAGTCATAACACCGTTCAATACCCCAACGGAAGCCCGCGATATAGGCTGTACCAAGCCCTAATTTACCTCTACGCTCCAGAATATGCAAAGAATCAGGATAATACGCTTGATGATTTTTAACTAATTGAGCAGTACCATCGGGTGAGCCATCGTCCACAACCAAGATGTGAAACGGCATGTCGAGGCTGAAAACGGCATCAATAATTTTGACGATATTTTCTTTCTCATTATAAGTCGGTATGATGACAAGATTTCGGGACACTATCAATAGAGATTCAAAGTTTATAATATCATTAAAACAGCCATAAGTCGGTTCGGCAAAGATATGCCGAATATCCAATGTATCGTTACTCAAAGTTACCTTGTTTAGAACGTAATGAATTTCAATTCTTTATAGATTAAGTTTTCCTTAACAACTTATTGGATTATCAAATATCTTACCAAAGTCATAAATGAGGATTTCCAAACAAAAAGGTTGCCCCTATTGGAAGCAACCTCTTTGTTTGAGTATCTGTTGAGAAGCCGTTTTAATTGAATAGCTCGCCTTCAAAAAAATCCAATTTACGGCTTAAACGATTAAACAAAAGTTGACAATTGCGCTCATTTACACCACCGTTAAGGGGCAACGCATAGCTTTTTACTTTCTCGAAAAAGACTTGACTGTACGCATAAATATGCGTATCGGTACTCTGCATGAAATTCGGGGCATCAAAAATAGTATAAACGAAATAATTTTTCTCTGATAATTGAATCAAGATGAACGTGCTGTTCTGCACCAATTCATTGTACCAAACAGACAAATGAGCGACGGTTTCTTCATACCTTTTCTGTCCCGCCGCTGCCATATTGTTCAGCTTGTGTATGAGTTCCCTCAGTAATGAAAACATTTTTCGAGCATCGCCCTCTTTGAGAAAACGCCCAGATAAATAACAATGCCTTATTTGATTAAGCGTAATGTCGAACATATTGCTGTTCCAAATCTCCTCACCTGCGATAGAAGCATATAGCTGAACTATCCGTTTTATTTGATTTTGAAGTTTCTCATCCTGCTGATAGGTGTCTAAATCAAAACGCTCGTGCCGCATCGCATCTAAATTCCAAACGGTCAAACTCCACATATAGAGTTTAAAGGCAGCAATTTCTGGAACAAGTAAATAATGAAAAAAAGGCACTTCTTGGGCGACATAAGAAATGAAAACATTAGGATGTGCTGTCAACCGCAGTAAGTCTTGCTCGATAATAGTCAAATAGTCAGAGATACTTGTGATAGGATTCGTCAACGAACGGAATTGGTAGGCAACTTGATTAGGTTTGACTATTTTCTCAAAAGAAACAGTTTCATAGCGCGTCAAAATTTTTGCCAAATCTTCCATTGAAAGCAACGTTTCGCCTTTGATGCGCCGATAAGCACCACTTTTGGTTATATTAAGCAATTCGGAAAGTTCATCAGCGAGGTTAACAGGGGCAATGTGTTGATGAATCTGTTGTAGGAGTTGTTTCTGGATGGCTTTTGGATTCATGTCTGTTGGTTAATTGTTTTTTAGTGGATTCCCAAATTTTGGGAAAAGGGTTTGTAAAATTCCCAAATACTGAAAACGAAGGTAATCTTTTTCCCAAAGTTTGGGAATTTATTGTTTCTTTTTTTCAGTATTTGGGAAAATAAGATTTTGAATTCCCAAAATGCGACAAGGATTATTTTGGACTTCGATACTGAGGGGGGCTATCTTTGTAACAGACAACATGTTGATTTTGATGCACAAAAACGATTTCATATTTGTATTTTCGATAGTCTATTCTTCTTAATTTTTTAAATCTAAAAATAATGAAGACGATTTTTTAGGTAGCTGGCTAACGGCTATGATAAGCTAAACCTTTTGTGAGGCTTGAAAATGATAAAGATAATTTTCAACCAACAGAACACTAATTTTTTCAACTAACAAAGCACTAAGTTTTTTAAAACCGTTTTCTTTCACTTTCTAAATCTTTTAAACAATGAAAAAGTATCTTTTCCTATTAACCTTATTCGGCTTCCTCACGACTTGCTGCAACAAAACACCTGTTGACCCTGTCCACATCAACAAATTCACCTGCAAAGTCAATGGGGCCTTTTGGGAGGCAGTTCCTCTTCAACGCGATATTCTTGGCAATGATTTGCAGATAAATAAATTGCCCTTTTCTGATATTTTCACTATTCATGCAAGGAATGTAAAAAAAGACCAA
>JAYSQG010000315.1:0-10439 GCA_043721685.1 Saprospiraceae bacterium
ACGGCGCTACGCACCTTAGAAAAATGGCTTGATTTACTTTTCTATAAACGGTGTCAGCCCTAACGGGCTTAAAATAAAACAATGCGTAACATGAGTTAAAAAGCATAATCAATGATTGGTAAACATAAATACGCATTGTTTTCACTCGCATTAATGGCAGCTTGCACGAATGCACCGCAAAACACCCAAAATACTGAGGGGGGTGTTGCGACAGATACTGCCTTAAATTCAAATGCTGTTGTTACGCCCATCGAAGATAGGGTGCTTAAAAACTACACCATTGTACCCCAAAAACAATTTGGCGACATTACACCCGCGACGACTGAAGCGGATTTGAAACTCATTTATGGCGATTCAAATGTCGTCCATATTAATAGAGGTTTGGTGCAAACAGTCATTTTCCCAAAATCAAGCAGTGAGATAGAAATCGCTTGGAAAAAGGGGCAAAAGTTCAAAAAAATTGAAAGCATTTTTGTTCGTGGTGGCAAATTCCAAACCACAGAAGGCATTCACATCGGTTCAACCCTCAAAGATTTGGAAGCGGCGAATGGCAAGCCTGTAAAACTTGTGCCTGTCAGCGATGAAGAAATGCGCCCGATTTGGCAAGGCGGCAAAGTCAATCCACAATTGGTTTTGAGTTATGACAGAGATGCTGACCGTGTTTTTGCGATTCAGATTAATTTTTGAACCCCTCAGTATTTTTCTGTTTTTGTAATAAAATATCTATTTTTGTATAAAAATAAAGCTATGTTAATAACAACAGCGATTTATATCCCCTGAGTATTATTCATTTTATTCATTATTAAAAAAGAAGCACATGACTGCAGCTTTGAATAATTCAGAAATAAAGATTGTTTTATTGTCTTTTAAAGAAGATAATAACTTTATTTTATATGCTCCAACACTCGATTTGAGTGGTTATGGAGAAGATGAAACCAGTGCCGAATTATCATTCAAAGAATCACTTTTAGAATTTTTAGAATTTACTAATAAACATAAAACCTTAGATTCTGAATTGAAACGATTAGGTTGGAAAAATGATTTTAAAGCACCTTTTTTGGATGATTTGCTTCAAAAAAACACTTATTTAGCTGAAATTATACGTGAAAAAGATTTTAAGAAAACAGAGAAAATTTTTACAGTTTCATTAAACCAATAATATTCTGTGAGAAAACTAAACAACATTTCCTTAGCTGATTACAAGCGTTTTTTAACTTTTATTGGCTGTCAACTTTATCGAATAAAAGGCGGACATGAGCATTGGAGTCATCCAAATGCGAATAGACCTATTACGCTTCAATCGCATATTAGCCCTGTACCTGCTTTTATTATTCGCCAACACTTGCGGTATTTAGGCATGTCAACTGAAGCATTTTTAACAATTATAGAGAAATTATAAGAAAAGCATTACCCTCTCAATATCGCCGCAACTCGTACATCATGCAATGCCCGTCCCAAAAACTTTTTCCGACTCACCGCTTCCACTGATTTGCTATCTACTTTCGATTCCAACCAAGAAATGATGTCGAGATAGACAAAAGACCGTCGTTCAAAAGGGTTTTGAGCCAATTCTTCCAATCGTTTTTTGAGTTCTGCAAACTCGTTTTTCAAGTCTTTTTGCTTCATAAACAAGGCACGTTTGAGGAATTTTAAGACTTCTTGCATCACGCCCGACATGTCGCCATTTTTTGATAAAAAGCGATAAACGGACTTGATAAGATATTCTAACAAAGCAAAATGTCCTTTTTCGTAATGACAAATCAAGTGCAACATGCGTGCAAAACATTGAATGTCAGTGCGTAAGTTGCCCGTTTTTAAGTTGATGATTTTGTTCAAATAATCAATCGCTTTGTCAAAATTGCCGCTGCCGAAGTAGAGACAGGCAATTTTATAATAAAAAATCAAAATGCGGTGTTCATCTAAGGTTTTTGAAAACTCTTTGAGTTGCGCCTCAATTTTAGGAATTAATTGCACCCCCTCAGTAAAAGAGCCTTCGAGAAAGTGTTTATTGATTTTTGCGGAATATAAATGATGAAACGCCAATGTCCGTGTGTTTTCATCCAAGACATGAGCGTGTCTTGTTAAATACTTTTCTGTGTTATCTAAAATCTGCGACAGGCGCGTATGGTCGAGAGCCATATACAATGCATTAAGCAAATTATGCACTCCTTTGAGATATAAAGAGGTGTCATTGATTTTCATAATCGGTTCATTTTCAAACAGTTCTACCCATTTGTAGGCATACCGATAATAGTTTCTCCAATTCTGTGCGATATAACTTTGCCAAACATGACATTGATAAAAGTAAACCTTTTCAAAAAAGCCCATCATACTGAGGGGGGGCAAATCAGCCGTATTGGTCATTAAAAAGGTATTGACCCGTTGCCAATCTGCTTCATTTTTAGCATGACCCATTTGTAAATACATGCCATAAAGTTGTAGTGACAAATTGGATAAATGGCTGGTATTCATCAACCGTTTCATTGTTACGGCGGACTCAATAGCGAGTTCGTTCGCACGTCCTTCATGTGAGCGAGTGATATGCCGACTTTCAATCAGTTTTTCGAATTCAACGATTTCCAATTTCAAAAAATACTGATGGTTAACATTCGCCATTTCTTTGGCTTTGTTCAAAATGCGCAGCGACTGAATATATAGACCTTTGTTATACAATACTTTAGCGTAGTCTAGGTGTTCGCGAATGTCAATATCAGCATTTTTATTTTTATGTAAAAGCCTCAAGGAAGTGAGCAACTGTTTGTACAAATGCGCTTTCAAATTGGACAATTGCTCTTTTCTAATATCAGGCACTTTTTTAAATATAGTTGGCTCGTCATACTCCTTCGATTTGTCGAGAACATCAAACAAATGCAAGAATTTGAGGTCTTCACTCGACTGATTACGGGTGACGTAGAGCCGAAAATTGCGCTTTTCGGCTTTCTCCAACGTCTTGATGAGTTGAAATAAGTTATCTTGTATGGGAGTAGGCATCGTATTAAATTAAGTAATAAGTAGTTGATAATCAATGTCTTGCAATCTACAAAATTAAATTTGAATACGTAGTGGTTATCCAAACTTGCTTATGTCGCAGCGAACGTTCGCCGTAAATTTATGTTCTTAAAGTTACAGTTATAGACATCGAATCATAAAAATAGAAAATAATGGCAGATAAAGTTAAAATTTTTGACACAACCTTACGCGACGGCGAACAAGTACCAGGTTGCAAATTGAACCTTCCGGAGAAATTAGAAATCGCACACGCGCTTGAAGAATTGGGCGTAGATGTTATCGAAGCGGGTTTTCCGATTTCAAGTCCAGGCGATTTCGACTCGGTTACACAGATTTCTAAAATCATTAAAAATGCGACTGTGTGTGCATTGAGCCGTTCGGTTCAAAAAGATATTGATGCGGCAGCAGGAGCTTTGAAATATGCAAAATATCCGCGTATTCATACGGGTATCGGATCGAGTGATTTTCACATCATTCATAAATTCAATTCGACACGTGAAGAAATCATAGAACGTGCGATTTGGGCAACAAAATATGCTAAAAAATCTGTTGAAGACATTGAGTTTTTCTGTGAAGATGCTGGACGTTCTGACCCTGAATTTTTGGCTAAATTGGTCGAAGCGGTCATCAAAGCAGGTGCAACTGTTGTGAATATTCCAGACACAACAGGCTATTGTTTACCTGAACAATACGGTCGTTTGATTAAATATTTGGTGGATAATGTGCCAAATATCCACAAAGCAACGATTTCAGCACATTGCCACAACGACTTGGGTTTGGCTACGGCTAACTCGATTGCGGCAGTTTCAAATGGTGCACGTCAGATAGAATGTACCATCAACGGCATCGGCGAACGGGCGGGAAATACGAGTCTTGAAGAAGTCGTTATGGTCATGCGTCAGCATACTGAATTGGGTTTATATACAGATATTCAAACGCAACAATTGTATCCTTTGAGCCGCTTAGTCAGCGAAAAAATGCGTATGATGGTGCAACCTAATAAAGCGATTGTTGGCTCAAATGCCTTCGCACATTCATCGGGTATTCATCAAGACGGTGTGATAAAATGTCGTGAAAACTACGAAATCATCAACCCGCTTGATGTCGGTGTTTCAGAATCGAGTATCGTTTTGACCGCACGGAGTGGTCGTGCTGCCTTGCGTTATCGCTTGCAATTATTGGGTTTTCCAGTCGAAAACTACAATTTGAACGACTTGTATGACCAATTTATCGAAATTGCAGATCGTGAAAAAGAAGTGAAAAATGGGCATTTGGAGCAAATGATGTCGAGTATAACGATGTCGGCTGTGGCTTAGGTTTTTCCTTTTTATATATGCAAAATGCCAAGCGGGAGTGTCCGTCTTGGCATTTTGTGGTTTTTACTGAGGGGTCTCCTTCCTCCTTTTCACAACTACCTTAGGCGTAACAAAATCATAAAACAACTGAACTGACAAAAAGTAATTCCTAAACTGACCATAACCCGCAGGCGTTTGACTCGTTGCAGTTGTTAGATTCGGGTTTTTGTAAAAAGGTGTCAACGACGTGGTATGTCGAATACTCAAACCCAAATGCGGACTGAAATAATGCGATACCCCAACGATCACATTCACGTCCGATGTTTTGAAACCCAATTGAGTGACAATATTCGTTTGGTTAGTATCAAGGCTCGTATCATTTTTTTGAATATTGAAATTTGAACGCAACAACCGACCATAAGAAAAACCGCCGAAAACCTGCCATTTGTAATACCCATCTTCGGATTCTATAAAAGCATATTTCACCAATATGGGAATTTCTGCATAATGTAAATCCAAGGTTATCAATCGATTATTCGTCTTTTTTCCTTCTCGACTCGGTTCTGCACCTTTGACGTTGTAAAGCAATTCAGTTGAGACTTCCCATTTTTTATTCAATACAATGCCGCCTTTTAAACCAGCGGTCACGCCTTTTTTTTGGTAGCCAAATTCTTTATCGCCATCCACTTGTGCAAGGTTAATGCCGACAGTTGCACCTGCTTTGAAAGGACTCGTTTGAGCAAAAAGCGATGCATTGAGCCAAAGAAATAAAAGTGTTAGGTTAGATTTCATAATAAAAAGCAAGTTGTTTAGTAATTTTGAGCAAAGTTAATCAACGTCCTAAACATTCATCATTTACTAATTATTTTCAAAAATGAAAAACTTTGTACTCTTTGCGGCTTTAATCTTTAGTCAATCTGCTTTTTCCCAAGACACGTATTACAAATCGAGTATTATAACGCTTCAAAACGATACCATAAAAGGTTTTGTATCAAACATTTATGATTCAAAAACCTTTACTTTTAAAAAGAAATTAAGTGATAAGCCAATAGATTATACACCGAGACAACTGAGGGGTGTCATTTTAGATGGGAATGTGTTTGAATCGAGGTTCGTGAAAGTGCCTTACTATAAAACCGAAACGGTTTCTATGGGTGCTTCGGGTACGCCTTGTCTTGAAAAAGACAATCAGAGAGGTTTTTTGAAGGATACTGTTTTTTTGCACAAAATTGTCAATGGCGAAGTGTCTCTATTCAAATTCAGAAATAGAGAAGGTTTTACTTACTATTTAGTTGAAAAAAATAAGGTTTTGAAGGACTTACCGCCTCGTTATTGTTTTGTTGAAATAGATTCTAATTCAGTGCGTCGGATGCTGAACAAACGATTAGCTAACTTAAATACTGCCGATGCCTACACCGTTTATACCTACATAAAAGACGATTATTTGGACACTTTGGGCTTGTTTCTGAACGATAGAAGGTTTATCACAACCCCTGCTAAGATGTATAAATATTCAGAGAAAAGCCTAACAACTTTTGTGAGTCAATACAATAAAAAGAAAGGCATAACCAATGGTGGTGTTTTGAAAACAAAGATAAATCGCAAAATATTCACGGGTATCAATGCAGGGCTTGTCTATCTCAATTATGATCCTCAAATTTCTGATGCTGATTTTAGTGGTTCGTATGCCATCAAATTGTATGGTTTATACGCCCTTTCAGGAGCAAATCGGAACATTTTTATGAAATTTGGGGTCAATTATTTTACCTACCGCAACGAATTTTACAAAAAAGCTATTCCGTCGGCTTCATTTGGACTGCGTTACAGCAGTGTTTCGGGTTATTTTAGACCTTATGCAGAAGCGTCTTTGGCAGTGGCAAGTCTCAACAGAAATAACAGACCGATTGACGTAGGTTTTCCTATGCTGCTTGAAGTGGGTGGCAATATTCCTATAAAAAACTTTTTTTTAACTGTCGGAGCGACCTATACGCCTGTGATGGTGTACAAACTCAACGGCTACAAACTTTGGGCATTCAATATTGGTGTGATGTTTTGAGATTCATCATTTATTACTCATCATTCATCATTAAATACCTATTCCGCTTGCCAATCCAATTTTTCAAATTGAAATACCAACCAATTTTCAAAATCAATCAAGTCTCGTGGTGCGTCAAAATTGTCGGTAATTTGTTTGCCTTCTTCGCCAATGCGAATGTATGTTGTTGTTGTCGGTAAATCAGCGATGGTAACGGGTGCAATCGGATATTTGTTTTCAAAAGATAAGTATTTGATAGACAAGGCTTTGGATTGAATTTGGGCAATAAATTCAGGTGTCACTTTTGCTGTAAATATCCCTTTTTTATCTACAAATGCCAAGCCGTTGTATTTTACAACACCATTGTCAAACAACTCAATTGTAAAAACAGGGCATTTGCCGTAACACGGTGTTCTATTGATTTTAGCCATCAACAAGACGGTGGGCGTAATGGGAACAGGCGTTTCCAATTCATCTTTTGAATCAATATCACTCTTTTTAGGTGTCACTGTTTTTGCTTTCTCGATTTTGGTTGTTGCTGTTTTATCAACGTTTTTTTTAGAACAACTGTTTATTGTTGTCGAAAGTAGGAGTAGTATTAAAATTGTATTTTTCATTTTTTAATTTATGATTTAAAACGCGATTCACCATTCATCATTTATAATTCATCATTACTTAAACGTATTTTTGCTCCGTTACTTACGTTTTTATAACATTTCATTTCTGTATGCTCACTATTAAGACTAAAATTCCACGCATCGTCACGATTCTCGCCATCGAATCCTCTTGCGACGACACTTCAGCAGCTATACTGAGGGGTACGTTTTCAGAAGAAAATCAAGCGTTTTCCTACGAAAACATCGAGATTCTAAGCAATTGTATCGCCAATCAGACAGTGCACGAGCAATACGGTGGCGTTGTGCCTGAGTTGGCATCCAGAGCGCATCAAGTCAATATCGTACCAACTGTTGACTTGGCTTTGAAAAAAGCGGGTGTTTCAAAACGTGATATTGATGCGGTGGCGTTCACGCGAGGACCTGGTTTGATGGGTTCTCTGTTGGTCGGTGTGTCGTTTGCAAAGGCTTTTGCTTTGTCTTTGGATGTGCCTATGATTGAAGTCAACCACATGAGTGCACACGTTTTGGCGCATTTTGCAGAAGCACCACGTCCTAAGTTTCCTTTTTTATGCTTGACCGTTTCGGGTGGACATACGCAAATTGTGCGAGTCAATGCCCCCCTCAGTATGCAAGTGCTTGGACAGACTACGGACGATGCAGCGGGCGAAGCGTTTGATAAATCGGGTAAAATATTGGGTTTGGGCTATCCTGCAGGTCCAGTTATTGATAAACTGGCAAAATTAGGCACGCCTAAATTTGAGTTTACAGAACCGAATATCGAAGGCTTGAATTTTAGTTTCAGTGGTCTGAAAACTGCTATTTTGTACTTTTTACAAAAGAAACAAAAGGAAAATCCACAATTTATTGAAGAGAACCTCAATGATATTTGTGCTTCGATACAAACGCGTATCATTTCTATCTTGATGAAAAAACTCAAAAAAGCGGCAAAAGAAACGGGTATTAAAGAAGTGGCTATTGCAGGTGGTGTGTCAGCCAATTCAGGTTTGCGCGAAGCCTTGACGAAAGCGGGCGTTACTGAGGGGTGGCAAACGTACATTCCAAGTTTTCAATATTGTACGGACAATGCGGGTATGATAGCGACAGCGGCTTTTTTCAAGTATTTAGAAGGTGATTTTGTCGGACAGGATGTTGCGCCGTTGCCACGTATGCCGATGTGAAACTAATCAGCCACCTTTTGTATTTTAACCTTTACACGTCCAAGACCATAGTTTAGACCAATTTTTTTAGCGGCGGCTGGTGTCAAATCAATAATATCCTTTTTGCTATAAGGACCCCTATCATTGATGGTAACGACAACACTTTTATCATTATCGAGGTTGGTCACAAGCACTTGAGTGCCAAATTTGAACGTCCGATGTGCCGCTGTTAACTTCTTGCAGTCGAGTCGTTCACCTCTGGCGACTGTTCTGCCGCAAAGACCCTCTGAATAGATACAAGCATATCCATTTTGCTGTGCAGATAGCGTGTTTATTGATAGAAATATAAAAACACCTAAGACACTTACCATTTTCCAATTTTTCATGCTTTTCTTTTACGTTCGTTTATTTGATATGGGTTTGATAACAGCGTAAATGTAAGAATAAGTATTCTAAATAGTGTTTTCTCGGCGGTGTTATGGCGTATCAAAAAACAGCTGTTACAGCTTTGAAACGTGATTTTAGATAAGAATTGGATGCTAACATTAAAATTAAGTATTTTTTAACACTTTTTGAGATTGTTCCCCCCGCTTTACTGAGGGGGTAAACTTGCCGTTCATCAAAATATGTCGCTCAAATATCCGCATCTTCACAAATGCTTTTACCTTACAGAAAAATTTTAATCATCTTATCAATCATTTACAAACCAATCAGTATGAAGAAATTAATCTTTATGGGTGTGTTATGCGCCTTATTCACGCAAGTCATCTTTGCACAAGACGCTGCCGATGAAAAAGTCAACAAAATCATCCGCAAAATCGGCTTGGAACAAAGCAAGGTCATGGAATCCGCTTTTTACCTCACCGATGTTTACGGACCCCGTTTGACAGGTTCGCCGATGCTCGACAAAGCCACCAAATGGGCGCAAGACCAATTGACCAATTGGGGTTTGCAAAATGTCCACACCGAGGCATGGGGACCTTTCGGCAGAGGCTGGGAATTGGAGCACTTTGAAGCTCATGCCGTTGAGCCGAATTATTATCCGCTGATTGCTTACCCAAAGGCATGGTCGCCTTCGACAAATGGCACTTTGACAGGCGAAGTGGTGTATTTTAAAGCCAATAGCATCGAGGAATTGGCAAAATACAAAGGTAAGTTAACTGGCAAATTTGTTTTAATGGACACCATTCGCGACGTCAAAATAGCCTTCAATGCGCCTGCTAAAAGATTGGCGGACTCTTCGCTCTTGGACTTGGCAAATGCGTCCAAACCAACGCCCCGCACCTTGCGCAATTTCGGCTTTGGCGACAACGAATTCAGTAAAGCCATGCGCAAAATGTTGTACGAAGAAAAACCTTTAGGCACAATTGACCGCAGCTTTGCAGGCGATTTAGGAACTGTTTTCGTCTCTGGTGCATCTGCAAAAGAAGGTCAAGCACGCGATGAAGGTGCAGAAGTATTGCCACAAATGACCGTTGATGTTGAGCAATACAACCGCTTATTTCGCATGGCCCAAAAAGGTTTGCCTGTGAAAGTCAGTGTAAACATCAAGGCAAAATATACCAATCCCGACAAAATGGAGCATAACCTCATCGCAGAAATACCCGGTACGGATTTGAAAGATGAAGTTGTTATGTTTGGCGCTCACCTCGACTCTTGGCAATCGGCAACAGGAGCAACGGACAATGCCGCAGGTTCTGCCGTCATGATGGAAGCTGCGCGTATTTTGACGGAACTTGTTAAGGAAACAGGCATCAAACCACGCCGCACCTTGCGTATGGCTTTGTGGACAGGTGAGGAGCAAGGTTTGTTCGGTTCAATGGCGTATGTCAATCAGCATTTTGCGGAAATCAAAGCCCGCACGGTGCAGTCCTTGAAACCTGAACAAGCTAAAATCTCTGCCTATTACAATTTGGACAATGGTACAGGCAAAATCCGCGGCATTTATCTACAAGGCAACGAAGACGTGAGACCCATTTTCAGAACTTGGTTGGAGCCTTTCAAAGACTTAGAAGCCAGCACCATTACCGTTTCAAACACAGGCGGCACTGACCACCAATCGTTTGATGCGGCAGGCATCCCAGGCTTTCAATTCATTCAAGACCCGATTGAATATATGACGCGGACGCACCACACCAATATGGATAATTTCGACCACTTGATTGAAGCAGATTTGAAACAAGCGGCGACGATTATTGCCTCGTTTATTTGGCATACAGCGCAAAGAGATGGCTTGTTGCCGAGGAAGGTGTTGAAGATAGATTAGTTTGAATCAGGATGTGTGGGATAACAAAGATGCTAAGGATTTGTGCAAATCCTTAGCATC
>JAYSQG010000316.1:0-5115 GCA_043721685.1 Saprospiraceae bacterium
TGACAAAAAAGCGACTCTTTTTTCACGTCAATTCCAGCGATTTAGCACATAGATATGCACATTTTCAATTAAAAGCTAAGAAGCAACAATGGCAAAAAAAGATAATTTTATCACCCAAATTGAAACAGGGTACACATTTAAAGGCGATTCAATCGAATTAGGTGGCGCGATGTACGATGGGGAAGTCGAAATAGGTACAAAAGTGAGCATTCCTTTGAGAACGATGAATAGGCATGGCTTGATAGCAGGGGCAACAGGTTCAGGTAAAACAAAAACATTACAGATTTTGGCAGAACAACTGTCTGCAAAAGGGACACCCGTTTTGTTGATGGATATCAAAGGTGACTTGTCGGGTGTGGCAGCAAAAGGGGGTGAAAACGATAAATTGTATGAAAGAGCGAATAAAATTGGGATTCCATATATTCCCAAAGGCAGTACTGTTGAGTTTTTGACGCTTTCAGAAGAAAAAGGCGCAAGGCTGCGGGCAACAGTCACGGAGTTTGGACCTGTGTTGTTTTCTAAAATTTTAGGTTTGAATGATACACAATCGTCGGTTATGTCGGTTGTTTTTAAATATTGCGACGACACTGGTTTGCCGCTTTTGGACTTAGAAGACATCAAAAAAGTCTTAAATTACTTCTCAAATGAAGGAAAGGACGAGTTGAAAGCCGATTATGGCAATATCTCATCCATGACAACGGGAACGATTTTAAGACGTGTCATTGAGTTGGAACAACAAGGTGCAACCGTTTTTTTTGGGGAACGCAGCTTTGAAGTTGATGACCTTTGCCGATTGGATAACAATGGACATGGCATCATCAGTATCATTCGTTTGACCGATATTCAAGACCGTCCGAAGTTGTTTTCTTCATTTATGCTACAACTTTTGGCTGAAATTTACGCCACTTTTCCTGAAGCAGGCGACTTGGAACAACCTAAATTATGCATTTTCATTGACGAAGCGCATTTGGTTTTCAATGAAGCATCGAAGGCTTTGCTCAATCAAATTGAGTCCATTATCAAGCTCATTCGTTCCAAAGGCGTGGGTATTTATTTTTGTACCCAAAACCCGCAAGACATTCCTGATGCCGTTTTGAGCCAATTGGGTATGAAATTACAACATTCTTTAAGGGCTTTTACGGCAAAAGACCGCCAAAATATTCGCCTTGTAGCACAAAACTATCCGATAACAGAACATTATGATGTTGAAACGTTGTTAACCGAACTCGGTATTGGCGAAGCATTAATCACTGTTTTGAATGAAAAGGGTATTCCAACACCGCTTGTGCATACGATGTTGCGACCGCCACAATCGCGTATGGATGTGTTGACAGACGACGAAATCGAGAACATACTGAAGGGGTCAAAAATCATCAAAAAATACAACGAAGTCATCAACAGAGAATCCGCTTTTGAGATTTTGACGGCTAAACTAAATCAAGCCGTCGAAGCACAACCTGCACCAAGCAGCAGTAGTCGCAGACAAAAAGAAGAACCGACTTTTGTAGAACAAGCCATGAAAAACCGTTATGTCAAACAGGCAGGAACTCAAATTGTAAGAGAATTGACGCGTGGGTTGTTGGGCATTTTAGGTTTGGGTGGTAAGAAGAAATTATGGTAAAAATTGCAATAACAATATAAAATTAGGTACAACAAGCTCATTATGAATAAAATACTAGTCGTTTTAGTCCTTCTTGGTAGCCTCATCGCTTGCCAATCTTCTCAAAAATTTGTCAACAAAGATCTGCCAAACACACCCATGCCAGGCTTCAATACTGAGGGGTCCGATGCTAAAGCTATTGCCATTGCCGATGAGGTGATGAAAGCCAGTGGCGGTCGTTACGCTTGGGATATGACACGTTATATAAGGTGGACTTTTTTTGGCAACCGCTCATTGGTTTGGGACAAAACAAAGGGAAAAGTACGGATTGATTTCCTCAACAACGACATGAAAATTCGTTTGGACTTGAAAAACATGACAGGTCGTGTTTGGAAAGACGGCAAGGAAATGACGCAGCCCGATTCTTTGAAAAAATACCTTGAACGCGGCAAAGGGATTTGGATAAACGACTCGTATTGGCTCGTTATGCCCTTCAAATTGAAGGATTCAGGCGTGACTTTGAAGTATGTTGGTTTAGAAAAAAATACTTTGGGTGTAGATTGCGAAGTCGTTGAAATGACTTTTAAAAGTGTTGGCAATACGCCTGATAACAAATATCATGTCTATGTCAATCCGTCCAGCCATTTAATTGTTCAGTGGGATTATTATGCAAAAGCGACGAATGACAAGCCTTCGATGAGTACGCCGTGGGCAGATTATCGCGCTTTGGGCAATATTATGCTGTCAATCAGTCGTGGCGAAAATCGGTCAATGGTGCCGATGGGCGTTTACCGCAGTATGCCCGATTCGGTTTTTACATCGTTCAATGAAGTGGATTGGGCGAAGTTGAAATGATGATTTTTTTTGACCACAGATGACGCTGATTAGACTGGTTTTCACTGATTTTTTCTTAGTTCTTTACAGGATGACAAAAAGAAATCAGTGAAAACCTGTTGAACCCCTGTCAGCTGAGGTCAAAAAATATATCTCGCCTTTAATCGTCTTTTAAAAAAGATGAGACAAAAGGCTTTTTGACGGTCAAACTTTGTAATTTTGCGCCGCTTTTAGGAGTAGCGAAGTGCGTTTCGCAAAATGGGCAACTTTATTTGATAAAAATATAAACATTGATGAATCAGGACAACAAAAATGCCATGGTCGGCATGGTGTTAATTTTACTTATTTTGCTTGGATGGAATATGTTCACAGCACCATCGCAAGCAGAGAATGACTTAAAACAAAGAACACAAGACTCGATTGCCAAAGTTCAAAGGACGAATGACAGTCTGCAAATCGCTGCAAAGGCTACACCAGTGCCCCCCTCAGTAACAGACTCTATGAAGCGGGTTCAGATGGCAGGTGAAATGGGTGATTTCAGTAGTTTGGCTGTTGGTACAGAACAAATTTCTGTTTTGGAAAACGAGGATATAAAAGTTACTTTTACCAATAAAGGTGGACGTATTTTAAATGTTTTGCTCAAGAAATTCAAGAGAATACTTGAAAACGAGAAAAGAGAAGACGTGGTCACGCCGCTTTATTTGTTTGAAGACGCTAAGAATAAGTTTAACTACAACATTCCAGCGAATACGCCAACGGGTTCTATTTCTACCGCAAATATGTTTTTTACTCCTTCAATTTCAGGCAATACGCTCATATTTCGCGCTATGCTGAATGACCAAGTGGGTTTTGAACAACGATACACATTGGGTTCAGCTTACGATATGGACTATACTGTGAAGTTTAACGGTTTGGCTTCTATCATGAAATCAGATGCGAAGTCGGTTCAGTTGAATTGGGAAAACAACTTGGATAAATTAGAGAAAAACATTAATTACGAAACCTCTTACTCGTATTTGCATTACCAAGTATCGGGTGGTTCGCCTGATTATCTTTCTGGGACAAAAAGCGATAAGCTGGAGTTGAATGGTAAAAATATTGATTGGGTATCGAACAGCAATCAGTTTTTCAGTACCATTTTGATGGCACCCAAAGGCAACGGTTTCAAATCTGCTATTCTTGAAACTGAAAACCATCCATTAGACCATGAAGATTTGAAAAAAATGACCTCACGTCTTGAAATCCCTGCGGATGCTTTAGCTAATGGTTATTCGATGAAAATTTATACGGGTCCTAATGATTTTAATATTTTACATGCGTATCACAATGGTTTAGATCAAGTTGTGGACTATGGCGGCTCGATTCTCGGAACGATAAATCGTTGGGTCATTCGCCCGATTTTTGATTTTTTGCATGGCATTTTCGGAAATGTTGCTATCTGTATATTGCTTTTGACCTTTTTTGTAAAGGCTATTTTGTATCCTTTGAGTTACAAAATGTTGCGTTCGCAAGCAAAAACAGCGGCTTTGAAACCTGAAATCGAAAAGATGAAGGCGAAATACAAAGACGACCCGCAAAAAGTTCAAGCAGAACAAATGAAGTTGTACGGTGAATTTGGTGTCAATCCTTTGGGTGGCTGCTTTCCGACATTGCTTCAAATGCCGATTTGGATGGCTTTGTTCCGTTTTTTCCCAGCAACGATTGACTTCCGTCAACAAGGCTTTTTATGGGCAAAAGACTTGTCGGGCTATGAAGAATTTATAAAATTGTCGTTTTATGTACCGATGTACGGCGCACACGTCAGTTTATTTGCTTTGTTGTGGGGTCTGTCCTTGTTGGTTTTCACATGGTATTCGATGAAAGATGTGGATATGACGGGACAGCCAGCAGCGATGAAATATATGCAGTATTTTACACCGCTTATTTTCATGTTTGTGTTTAACAGCTATGCGGCAGGTTTGAGTTTGTATATGTTGTTTTCTAACATTTTGAATATTGGTCAAACTGTTGTGACAAAACAATACATTATCAACCATGATAAAATTCGCGAAGAGTTGGATGCGCATAAGAAAAAGCCTAAAAAACAAAGCTTTTTCCGCCAAAAATTGGACGAAGCAATGAAGCAACAGGAGTTGGCAAAGCAGCAACCACAAGCACCACCAACAAAGAAAAAGAAATAATATTGGCTTGCTAAAATATTAAATGTCAATAAGTTATAAAATAAAAATGGTTGATGAGTGTAAACTTATCAACCGTTTTTGTTTCTCATTTCCCCCCCCTCAGTATTCGGTAAATTTAACCCTTCACCTCTTTCGATTTTAAGGCATTTTTAGGCGGCATAGTTTTAAAAAAGCGATCCCAAAATGTTGAAGAAACACCATACGCTTTATCATTGTGCAAATGATGGTGAATATGGTGGTGATGCCACAACGGTTTTAACCAATTGGGCGCACGAAAACGATGAATGGAATAATGTAACATTGAATAGCCATAATAACCCATCATAAAACCTGCTGAAAAGTAAGGACTGTTTTTGCCTAAAATAATATAGTAAAGAGCAAAAAAGACAACAGCATAAATGATTTTTGGTAAAAAAGGCATCAATGTCCGTTGGATATCATTCGGTTCTTCATGATGAACACCATGGATTAGATATTGCATACGGCGACTACCTTTGAAAG
>JAYSQG010000317.1:0-1892 GCA_043721685.1 Saprospiraceae bacterium
ACAACAGCCTCATGGCGAAGCAACACCTGAACACGGTGCAGAAGCTCACGCAACTCATTCAGGTTGTGCGCCCGAAGAAACGAAAAGCGAAAAATACGACCCCGTTCCTGCTGTGATGCACCACATTGGTGATGCACATCACTTCCACATCATCGGTGACATTCATTTGCCTTTGCCTGTTTTCGCTTACGATTCTGAAAATGGTTTCACTTCTGGTATGTCAACAATGTTCGACGATGGTAAAAAAGCGGTGAATGGTTTTGTTTTAGCACACGATGTTGTTCGTAAAGCAAAAGGCTTACCGATGGGTGAAGTTGAATTGGATGAAATTCACGACGGTCATTATTCTTTTGTCAAAGAAGAACTCAATGCAAAAGGTAAAAAAGAAGACCACCACTTTGTAAGCTATAAAGGACAGTGTTACGAACTTGAAGAAAGCCGTAAATTGACAAACTTAGAATCGTCATGGATTGATTTTTCGATTACGAAAAACGTGTTCACGATGCTTTTAGCTTTGGCTTTGATTGCTTTGGTTTTTTTCAAAACAGCCAATTTCTATAAAAACAATCCGAACAAAGCACCGAAAGGCTTGGCTAACTTGATGGAAGTTTTCGTTACATTTATACGTGACGAAGTAGCGAAACCGTCAATTGGACCAAAATATGAGAAATATATGACGCTTTTGATGTCGTTGTTTTTCTTCGTTTTGTTCAACAACCTATTCGGTTTGATTCCATTTTTCCCTGGTGGCGCAAATGTTATGGGTAATATCAGTTCAACAATTGTATTAGCCATTATCGTTTTTCTTGTTGTCACTTTAAGCGGCAACAAAAACTACTGGCAGCACATTGTTTGGATGCCAGATGTGCCAATTCCTATCAAAATATTGATGCTACCAATTGAAATTGCTTCAATTTTCATCAAACCGTTCACATTGCTTATTCGTCTTTTTGCGAATATCGTTGCAGGTCACGTTATCATTTTGACATTTGTTAGTTTGATTTTTATCTTCGGTAATGCAGGTCAAAGCATCGGCGGTTCGGCAGGTGGCTCATTGATGGCGGTGCCTTTCGTCGCTTTTATGAACATTTTGGAGGTTCTTGTTTCGTTTTTACAAGCGTTTATTTTCACATTATTGTCTGCTTTGTATATCGGTGCGGCTGTTGAAGAACACCACCACGCTGACGAGGCACACCATTAATATAATGATGAATGATGAGTTATAAATTCATCATTTATAATCCATCATTTACTTAGCACTTTTGATATTTGAACATTTAGTAAAATGAGTGAAATAAAATGTACTATTTTGAATTATAAAGCATTGTAAATCAATGCATAAAAAATTCATCATTCATCATTTATAATTCATCATTACTTACTTATACGATTTTTTATAACTTTTAATAAATTTAATTGAAATGACTGGTACACTCGCAGCAGTCGGTGCAGGTTTAGCCGTAATTGGCGCAGGCATCGGTATTGGACAAATTGGTGGTAAAGCGATGGAAGCTATCGCTCGTCAACCTGAAGCCGTAGGTGACATTCGCACGAACATGTTGATCGCAGCAGCCCTTGTTGAAGGTGCAGCTTTGGCAACTATCGTCTTGTCGTTCTTCGTCTAATCCGCCGAAAGAATCTAAACGTTGACCTGCCAACGGTTGGTTGGTAGGCAACGTTTACTCGATTAATTATTGTTTATTGATAAATGTTAATTGCAAATCATTGCATTAATCAATAAACAATAAAAAATAAGCAATTAAGACACCCCCTCAGTATATCGAGGGTTTTTAGATAAAAAATCAACAATTTTAAAAATTCAACTATATAGCAATGGAAATCTTTTTTCTTGCAGATTTTTCTCCGATTAAACCTGATTTTGGTCTCCTGTT